>NZ_JBQKGG010000004.1:0-214801 GCF_052118925.1 Candidatus Paralachnospira sp. LCP21S3_A2 | reverse complement strand
AGCCTATAATGTATGCAATCTCTTTAAAGGTACGATGTTCTTTCAGTCCCTTCTGAATTTCATGCCTGTCATCCCAAGTTAAATGTGTCCCCTTTTTCCTTTCTTCTTTCGCCATAGGACCTCCTTCTGCAGGAGGATACCTATTCAGTATACCATTGCATGACTAACTTATGGTTTCTATACCCAAATCAGATTTTTAAAATTCATTCAACGTTTTTTTTCGTTTTTTCATTTTTTTCGTTTTTTGTTTCATAGAATGCACTTTCCCCTATGAAACAAAAAAATTAAGAGCCGCGCAAAAGCAGCTCTCAACGTTCCATCATTCAGTTGTATTCCTGTGTCAGATGGCGGGCAATCAGCTTTCCCGCTGTAAGAATCAGTACGGGCAGAAGATAGGCGATATACTGTGCCGCACCTCCGTAGGCAATCAGAAGATTAAAGGTCGCGTGAAAGGTGATCGCTGCCCCAAGCAGGCCGCAGGTTCCGGCAATCTTCAGCCACGTCCGCCGCCACACATACGCAAGACCTCCGCCGACAATGACTCCGCAGATCACATGCATCGCTCCTGTTCCTATTCCCCGGAAGAAAATAAAAGAAAAATGTCCGGCTCCGTTTTGAATCAGATAGCAGATGTTTTCGAAGGTGGCAAAGGAAAGGGCTGTGATTACGGCAGCGTTCTTGATCTGTTCTGTTTTCGGCTCAAATATCAAAAGGTAAAAGAGCAGCGGCAGAAGCTTCATGATCTCCTCTGCCACCGGGGCGATCTCCACAGTAGCAGCAAAGGTATCCGCTCCATAAAGCGCAGCGAGAAGCGTGTTGATGTAAGCAGAAAGAAGACACACCCCCATCCCTGCAATGCAGGACAAAAAAATCTTTCTCTGACGTGTTCCCATACACAGAGCAGCAATCAGCAGAGGGGATGCCATACAGATAAAAACATTTTCAATATAGGTCATGCCTGCACCGCCTTTCCTGTGACTGGCAGCAGGGCAAACAGACAGCCCGACAGCAGAAGATCAAACCAGCAATAAAAGCTGAAACCAGAGCCACCCGGCCAGAGGCAGCCGGAGGTCCAAAGGGCATATTCCACCGCAGCATAGCACAGCACTCCCATGTGGAAATATCGCATATTCCGCACGGTTCCCGTTTGTGTCCGCGCATAGGAAAGCCCCCGAATGGAATGATAGGAAACAACGATCATCATACTGCACCAGAGCAGATTGGAGAGAATATCTCCAAAGGTACAATAAAACACACACAGCAGAACACCGATCAGGACGGCGATCAGAGCTTTGCGGCACGCATGCCCCCTTTCCTCTGCGGAAGAAAGGGTATATTGCAGAAGATAAAGGAATATGACGCTGGCCAACCAGCCGAACTCCGACACATAAAAGACCTGCGGTGTTTTTGAAAATAAGAACAGATACAGCGTCCAGTACAGGGAGCCGAGGGCAAAACAGCCATAAAAACAGGTCAGCAGGAAATACGCCTGCGTCCGGCTTTTCAGATACCGGATACCGCTCAGGAAAAAACCCAACAGGGTAACCGCAAATTGTAACACGTTACTGATCAGTTCCATCTGCATGGTTTCCCTCCTGCTTATTCCTCTCTTCCTCGTTGTTCAACTGACGGATGCGAAAGCATACAATCGTCACGCATATGCCGAGAACAAAAGCAAGCAGTCCGATCACGATATACCCAATCGCGGCGTTTCCGCCTAAAATCGTTGCTGCCGTCTCAAAGCCGGAGGTAGTCCCAAGCTCGATCCGATCGACAATCCCGGGCATGAAAAGGGAAACTCCCACGATCACTGCAAGACACGCTGCCACGCTGGAAACCGCAGCAATCCGGCCTCTCCGCAGTCTTTTTTGACATTCTTTTTCCACAATACGCTGTTTTACTTCTTCTATCCGTTCCTCATGGCTCCGCATCGCTAATTCCCTCCCGTTCCAGCAGGCTGCGCAGACGCTCTTTCCCCCGGTAGACCATATTGGTGATCTGCTTCAGGCTTTTTCCCATAACCTCGGCAGCCTGCTGGTAGCTCATGCCCTCAAAATAAGTCAGATAAAGTGCCTCCCGATAATCCGGGTTTAACTCGTCCATGCAGAAATGCAAAATCTGATCCCGTTCCTTTGTCTGGACGACCTCATCCACCAGAGCTTGTCCGTCCGGCCCCTCAGTCAGATCGTCAAGACTGAAAAAGCGCTTCCATCTGCTTTTATGGCGCAGGGCCATATGCCTCGCTGCTTTATACAGATAGGGCTTAAATCCACCATCACGAATACGGGGCTTTTTCGTAAACAGATAGGAAAAAACTTCGATCATCAAATCCTCCGCTTCGTGAACGTCATGCAGATAACCGTCGATGTATAAGGTCAGCGGGTCACCGTATTTTTTCATCAATACCTCAAGCCCGGTTTCATCTCCGCACAGATATCGTCTGTAAGCTTCTTCATCGACAGCCATACCGTTCACTTCCCTTCCGTCACATCATCCCGCCACAGAGCGCCATTTTTCAGCGGTCATTCACAAATCCAGGATTCTCTTACCTGCTCCAGGTCTTTTTTTACCTGTTCCTTGACTGCTTTCAGATTTTTAAATTTATACACCGGCCGGATAAATCTCCAGACCTCCAGACAGAACTCCTCGCCGTAAATGTCCCGGTCAAAATCCAGCAGATAGGATTCCACCGTCACCACACCGGAATCATCCACCGACGGCCTCGTTCCGATATTGGTAAGACTCCGATAAGTGCCGCCTGCCACATGACTGATAGTCGCATAAACGCCGCTTTCCGGCTTTCGCTTCTTTAAGATCACACTCTGATTGGCGGTAGGCATTCCCACAGTACGCCCCAGAGCCTTCCCGTGGACTACCTCGCCCATGATAAGATACGGATGGCCGCAAAGCTGTCTGTACTTTTCGAACTCGGCATTTTTAAATGCCTGAAGGAGGCGTTTCGTAGTGATCGTGCCTTTTTCATCTTCTACGGTCTTCACAAGCTCCACCCGGATTCCAGACTCCTCTGCCGCCCGGCAGATTTCCTCCCGATGTTCATGCTCTTCGCCGATGACCAGAATCTCTGCTCCCAGCTTTTCTGACACAACCTCTTTTACAAAAGTCCCCGCCGGACAATCCGGCTCCGGCACCGAGATCATCTGATCAATCCCTTCCTGTGCGAAGAAATATGCTTTTTCCTCTTCTGTGGTCAATACCTTGTTCTCTGTCTCAAAGCTCACCGCCACAGAACAGCCGCCCAGAGCCTTCAGGCGGCGAAGCACCGCCTGATGACCGCGATGAACACCATCAAACCGCCCGAATGCCACACAGGCTCGCTCTATTTTCTCATATCGGTCCGTATGTTTCAATATCTAATCCTCTTTCTGTCTGATTCGAAGCCGACATAAGCGGATCTCCTGTCATTCTTCCGCTTTTTTGCCACTGATCCTACGCTGCTTCTGTATCCATCCTCCGAAGTGTCATTGCCCGGAACAGCCACAGGAGATAATCCCCGATCCCGGCCGCCTCGACAGATTCCGCCGCCTGGATCTCCACACTGCCGATGACGGTTTCTCCCATCCGGTATTCCAGTATTCCGACGGGATCTCCTTCCTTCACCGGTGCTTCAACCTGCTCCGGAAGCGTCAATACCTTTTCGATGTCTCCCGGCTGTTCTCCATTCATGCAAAGATAAGAAAACGGGGCTCCGTAACGGATATCCGCCTTCTGCTTTGTTCCGCCGCTCACCGGGATCCCGGACAGCACTTCCCGGATCTCATCCCGGTCCTGATACAGACTGCACGACGCAAATCCGTAATTCAAAAGCGCCGCTGCCTCCCGAAACCGTACCTTATAATCCGGTGCCGCCATGATCACTGCGATCAGCTCCATGCCATCCTGTCTGGCTGTCCCGGAAAAACAGTATTTCGCCAGGCTGGTGCTGCCGGTCTTCAGTCCGGTCACCGTAAAGGAATTTCCCATTTTCAGCAGCTTATTGGTATTGGACAGGCAGAATTCCTTTCTTCCCTGCTTCGTGTTATGAGTGATATTTTCCATCCAGATGGTACTGTATTTTTCAATCTGCGGATAGCGGACGATCAGTTCCCGGCTCATGAGCGCTACATCCCTTGCGCTGGTCAGATGGGACGCCGAATCCGTCAGCCCGCAGCAGTCCTCAAAGACGGTTTCTGTCATGCCAAGTGCCTTTGCCCGCATATTCATCTGCGTCACAAAGGCCTCCTCACTTCCGGCAATATGCTCTGCCATGGCGACCGCCGCATCGTTTCCGGAGGCGATCACAATGCACTTGATCAGCGTTTCCACCGTCTGAACCTCTCCCTCCTCCAGAAACACCTGGGAGCCGCCCATGGACTTTGCATGGGCACTGGTGGTCACTGGCTCCTCCAGGGTGATCGCTCCCGACTCCAGTGCGTCAAAGATCAGAATCAGCGTCATGATCTTCGTAATGCTGGCCGGCCGAAGGGCTTCTTCTGCATTTTTCTCATACAGGATCGTCCCGGTGGATGCCTCCATCAGAACCGCGGACTGCGCCGTGATCTCCGGTGCTCCCGCTGGACGGGTTCCATTCGATGGCTGTGCTGTTTCTGTCTGTTCCGGATCTGTCTGTTCTGAATCTGTCTGTTCCGGATCCGTCTCTCCAGACATCTGCTCTGCTTCACTTCCTGCCGCATGATTCCATTCTGCATATCGGCTTTGTGCCTTTCCCGGAACCACAGCCGTCATCAGCATGGAAAGAGACAGCAGGATTCCTGCTGTCTTCTTTATCAATCGTTTCATCCTACCAGTCCCCCGGAGGTTCTTGTTCCTATCCTATGCCTCCGGCCCCGGTTCTATCCCTGATAACCGTTTGGATTCTGCTTCTGCCACCGATACGTGTCGCGGCACATATCCTCCAGGCTCTTTTCTGCTTTCCATCCCAGGATCTTTTCTGCCTTGGAGGCATCTGCATAGCACTCTGCGATATCGCCGGCCCGGCGCTCCGTGATCTCATAAGGGATTTCAATCTGATTTACCCGTTCAAAGGTTTTCACAATATCTAACACGCTGTATCCGATTCCGGTCCCCAGATTGAACACCTCAACCCCCTTGTTTTTTCCGGCATAGGAAAGCGCTGACACATGTCCTTTCGCCAGATCGACCACATGGATATAATCGCGGACTCCGGTTCCGTCCGGTGTCGGATAATCATTTCCGAATACCCGAAGCTTTTTCAGCCGTCCCACGGCCACCTGGGAGATATAAGGCATTAAATTGTTGGGGATTCCGTTGGGATTTTCCCCGATTTTTCCGCTTTCATGAGCACCGATGGGATTGAAATACCGAAGAAGAACCACCGAAAGCTCCGGATCGGCATGAGCCGCATCCTTTAAGATCTGTTCAATAAACACCTTTGTCCAGCCATAAGGATTCGTACAGCTTCTTCCTGTGGGCATGTCCTCCGTCAGCGGAACCTGCTCCGGCGTACCATAAACCGTCGCCGAAGAACTGAATACAAACTGATGACAGCCATACTTCTTCATGACCTCCAGAAGCGTCAGGGTACTGTCCAGATTATTCCGATAGTATTCCAGCGGCTTCTCCACCGATTCTCCCACCGCCTTCAGTCCAGCAAAGTGGATCACTGCTTCAATGGAATGCTCCGAAAAAATCTTCTCCAGTGCTTCCCGGTCTGCCACATCCGCCTGATAAAACGACAGCCTCTTTCCGCAGATCTCTTCTGCCCGCTTCACAGCCTCTTTACAGCTGTTTGCCAGGTTATCTGCGATCACCACCTCATATCCGCTGTCTGCCACTTCAATGGCTGTATGCGTGCCGATATAACCGGCACCTCCTGTCAGTAATACTGCCATAGCCTTCCTCCTTATGAAATCCTGATAAAATTTAAATAGGGCGCACCATTGTGGTGCGCCCCAGTCCGTTCTTTGAATGTGCACACAGCCCGGAAGCACAGCGCACAGGCAGTCAGCCCGGCGAGTAGGAACGCTCTGCGCCCGAACTCATTCTCGGTAACGAAGTTGTGCATTCATTTGCATTGAGATCAAAACACATGTCTGCTTAACCCATAAGCTGACACCGAAAGGAAAATTTTTTCCCTGTTGGATGTGATGCTTTACACGGAAGCCCATCTCACGTATCAAGCAGGTTTCCTGACTTACAGTTCTCTGCGGCGCTTCTCCTTCTCGCATGATAGGGTTTGCAATGGAATATGAAGCACGCTCGCTGCTTACAGTGACCGGATCGCTCAGGACTTACACCTGATTCCCTTTTCCCCGCCTGTGCGGGCACTTGACACGGCAATTCGTTTTGCACAAAACAAGTATACCACAGCAGATCGTGATATGCAACACCAAAACGTTTTTTAACCGCTAAAGTTGCTGTCAAGCAAACGTTGGTATGTTCCTGTAAACAAAAAACCAGTAAATACAAGATTTACTGGTTTTCGTAGCCTGTAGGGGAATCGAACCCCTGTTTCCGCCGTGAGAGGGCGGCGTCTTAACCGCTTGACCAACAGGCCATATTCAATTAAACTGATAAAATGTAGTAGAGTCGAGGCGACAAGATTCGAACTTGCGGCCTCCGCGTCCCGAACACGGCGCTCTACCAAACTGAGCCACGCCTCGCTACGTCCATTATAATACCTCAAATTATTTCAATTGTCAATATTTTTTTTGCAATTTATTCAATTTTTTTGAGACGCTTTTTCAGGTAGGTTCGGGCGGCGGTTTTGCCGCCCGCTCAACGCCTGTTTTATTTCATCAGTTTCTGGATCGTGCGGCACAGCTCGTCCACGGACTCTTCCTTTCCGTCCCGGATATCCTCCACCACGCAGGTCTTGATATGACTGGAGAGAAGGGTCTTGCTGAACGCATTCAACGCGGAACTCACTGCCTGAACCTGAGTCAGGATATCCACGCAGTAGCGATCCTCCTCCACCATGGAGCGGATCCCGCGGATCTGCCCCTCCATCCGGTTCAGACGATGGATCAGATCCTTATATTCCTTTTCATCCCGATGCTTCATCTTGCCGCAGCTGCAGCAGTCTTTTTTGCATTCCATAGTGATTCTCCCTTTCTCTATCCGGTAAACTCCAGATCAAACAGCGACAGCTGATTGCTTCTGGGCAGATCCCCGAAGATTCCAAGCTCTGCCATGAGATCGATGGTTGTTTTCGGCACCTTCGTTTTCTGCCAGAAATCCTCCAGTGATAAAAACCGTTCGCCACGCTTCACCGCCTCCACCACGGCCTCCGCCGCTTTTCCGCCCAGTCCGTCAATGGAGCTTAAGGACGGCATGAGCTTTCCGTCAATGATCTGGAAACGGTCTGCCTTTGCCCGATAAATATCAAGGGGAAGAAACTCAAAGCCTCTGGCATACATTTCCTGAACAATCCGCATATCCCGAAGCGTTCCCTGCTCCTTCTGGGACAGGCTGTCTGACCTGTTTTTATAATCCTGAAGATGATACTCCAGCCGCTCTCTCCCCTGGCACATCAGCTCATAGGAAAAGCCGGACGCACGGATACTGAAAAATGCCGCATAATAGGCCAGCGGATAAAATACCTTACAGTAGGCGATCCGCCATGCCATCATCACATAAGCCGCCGCATGGGCCTTGGGGAACATGTACTTGATCTTTTTACAGGATTCAATATACCACTCCGGCACATTGGCCTCCCGCATGGCCTTTTCCCAGTCCGGCTTCAGGCCCTTGCCTTTCCGGACACCCTCCATGATCGTAAAGGAAAGACTCTTGTCCATGCCCATGCCGATGAGGTAGATCATAATGTCGTCTCGGGTACAGATGGCCGTCTGAATGGTCGCCTGCCCGCTTAAGATCAGATCCTGGGCGTTGCCCAGCCACACATCGGTGCCGTGAGCCAGTCCTGCGATCCGGACAAGATCGGAAAAGCAGGTAGGCTTGGCATCCAGAAGCATCTGCATGGCAAAATCTGTTCCAAACTCCGGGATCCCCAATGCTCCCAGCTTGCAGCCTCCGATATCCTCCGGCTCAATCTTCAGCGCCGACGTATTCTGGAACAGGCTCATAACCTCCTTGGAGTCCAGCGGAAACTCTCTTGCATTTAAACCGGTCAGATCCTCCAGCATACGGATCATGGTGGGATCATCGTGTCCGAGAATATCCAGCTTCAGGAGGTTATGGTCGATGGAATGATAATCAAAATGTGTCGTAATGATATCGGAGGTCATGTCGTTGGCCGGATGCTGCACCGGAGTAAAGGAATTGATCTCCTCTCCGTGAGGCATAACAACGATGCCGCCTGGGTGCTGGCCGGTTGTCCTTCGGACACCGACACAGCCCTGAACGATCCGGTTGATCTCCGCATTCCGCTTCCTCTGGCCGCGCTCTTCAAAATAATTCTTCACATAGCCGAACGCCGTCTTATCCGCCAGCGTACCGATGGTACCCGCCTTAAAGGTATGTCCCTTTCCGAAGATGACCTCCGTGTAGGCATGGGCCTTACTCTGATACTCACCGGAGAAATTCAGGTCAATATCGGGCTCCTTGTCACCCTTGAAGCCCAGGAAGGTCTCAAAGGGGATGTCAAAGCCATCCTTCTTTAATTTTTCCCCGCAGACCGGACAGATCTTGTCGGGCATATCACAGCCGGCTCCGCCGGCGAACTTTTTTACATCCTCCGAATCAAAATCGGAATAATGGCATTTTGTGCAGTAATAATGAGGCGGCAGTGGATTTACCTCTGTGATTCCCGACATGGTTGCCACAAAGGAGGATCCAACTGAGCCTCTGGAGCCCACCAGATAGCCATCCTCGTTGGACTTATGCACCAGCTTCTGGGCAATGATATACATTACGGCGAATCCGTTGGTGATGATGGAATGAAGCTCCTTTTCCAGCCGCTCCTCTACCACCCTGGGGATCGGCTCCCCGTAAATCGATTTTGCCCTGTCATAGCACATGGTACGAAGCTCCACATCAGAATTTTCAATAACCGGCGGACATTTGTCGGGCCGCACCGGTGCGATCCGTTCACACTGCTCCGCGATCATGTTGCTGTTGGTGACAACGATCTCATATGCCTTTTCCGGCGGCAGATAATCAAACTCTGCCAGCATCTCCTCCGTGGTCCGCAGATACAGCGGCGGCTGGAAATCGCAGTCGGAAAAGCCCTGGCCTGCCATAATGATCCGACGGTAGATCTCATCCTCCGGATTGAGAAAATGGACATCACAGGTAGCAACCACCGGCTTTCCCCACTGATCACCCAACGCAATAATCTTCCGGTTCAGATTCCGGAGATCCTCTTGATCCTTGATTCCGTGCTTGCCCTCCCGCAGCATGAACTCATTGTTGCCGATGGGCTGCACCTCCAGATAATCATAAAATTTTACCAGTCGCTCCAGCTCCTCATCGGGGGCGCCCTCCAGAACAGCCTGGAATAACTCTCCTGCCTCACAGGCCGAGCCGATGATCAGCCCCTCCCGATGCTTCATAAGCTCACTCTTGGGGATTCTCGGCCGTCTGGAAAAATACGTCAGATGGGACATGGAAATCAGCCGGTACAGATTGATCCGTCCCACCTCACTTTTCGCCAGAATGATCACATGATAGGTTGGCATTTTCCTTACCATATCCACCGACATGGCACCCAGCGCATTGACCTGTCCCAGCGTCATGACCTCCCGCTTTTCCAGCCGTTCGATAAAGGCCGTGAAAATATGAGCCGTTGCCTCCGCATCGTCCACCGCCCGGTGATGATTCTCCAGAGAAACATTCAGTGCCTTCGCCACGGTATCTAACTTAAACCGCTTTAACTCCGGCAGCAGGATTCTGGCCAGTGCCACCGTATCCACAATGGTGGGCTTAAAATCGATCCCAATCTGCTCGGCGTTGTACTCGATAAAGCTCATATCAAAGGACGCATTGTGGGCCACCATGACTGCAGCACCGCAAAAGTCCAGAAACCGGGGAAGCACCTCCTCCACCGGCGGCTCGTCCATGACCATGCCATCATTGATGCCGGTCAGTCTCTCGATCTCAAAGGGGATCGGTTCCCTGGGATTTACAAAGGCAGAAAACCGGTCAATGATCTCTCCGTTTTCCACCTTCACCGCACCGATCTCGATGATCTTGTTTTTCTTGGCGGAAAGGCCGGTGGTTTCGATATCAAACACCACATAGGTATCCCGCAGAGACTGATCCCCGGAACGGACAACGACCTCCTTTAAGTCATCCACCAGATAACCCTCCACACCGTAAATAACCTTAAAGGGATCGGTCTTGATGGTCTCAAAGGCATTTCCGGAAAAGGTATGGAACGCGTCCGGAAACGCCTGTACGCAGCCGTGATCGGTGATGGCAAGGGCCGGCATGCCCCATTCCTTTGCCCTCTTGATGATATCCTTCACATCAGAAACGCCGTCCATGTCGCTCATCTTCGTATGGCAGTGGAGCTCTACACGCTTCACCTCGCTGCTGTCCTGGCGGCGGGAGGTAAAATCCGCAGCCCTCCGGATTCCGTTTACGGAACCGATACTCAGTTCTCCGTCAAATTTATCAATGTTGGTAATCCCCTTGAGCTTTAAAAAGGCTCCCATTATCAGGAATTCCCTCACCTCATCCAGCATTTCCGGCTTGATAAACATTTTCACCGTGATGGTGTCCGTAAAATCGGTCAGGTCAAAGATCATAATGGTCTTTCCGCTGCGAAGCAATCGCTCCTCCAGGCGGATTACCTTTCCGACCACCACTACTTCGCCCATCTCTCCGATGATCTGGTTCATGGAGATCTCATCACCGTCATCAAAATCATAGCCGTATACCACATCATCATGATGGACCTTGACCTTTTTGCTGTAATGGCTCCGCTTCTTCGGTGCAGGCTTCGCTTCCTCTTCTTTCTCTTTTTTCGCCGGAGCTGCCGAGATTGCCGACCGGGCCGCCACCTGAGCCGCCTGCTTTCTGGTCTGTTCCTCGATCTCCGCCTCATGACGCCCGCTTTCCTCTTCCCGGAAGAAATAGCGGACTTCTACGCCGAAGCCGCACCGTTCATTGAAGATTTTCTCCAGAATCCGCTTTAATTCATCGATCCGGCTTCTCGTTACCAGATCCGGATCCACCATCAGTGACAGGATCTGCGGCTCCGGAAAACTCCAGTCCGCCCGGCGGAACATATTATATTCGATCAGACTGTAGGTTTTTAATTCCAGAAGGATGCTGTCCCGGTAGGATTCCATCAGCTTTTCCGGCGTATACTGGGCGGAAAGATGATAATTTTCCTGTACCCGTACCTCCGTCTGATAGCCGGGGAACACCTGCTTTTTGATGATCGCCTCCAGCATATAAATCGTCCGCTTGGGAATCAGATGCTCCGCGCTGATGAAAAACCGGATCTTGCTCCGGTCCTTTGTTGCTGTCACACGATCCACCGTCATAACATCCAGAAATCCCTGAAGCTCCTCCGAAACCTTTAATCCCGGAATCACTTCCGCAAACCGTTTACCCATGCTCCACCTTCTAATCCCAAAATCAGTTCTTCCAGTTGTCCAGTTCCTCTTTTAATGCCGCCAGAAGCTCTCTCTCCGGAATTTTTCGAATGATCTCGCCCTTTTTAATAAGGACACCCTCACCGATCCCTCCTGCAATTCCGAGGTCTGCTTCCTTTGCCTCACCCGGCCCGTTGACCACGCAGCCCATGACCGCCAGCTTCAGATTCAGGTTGTCATACCCGGCTGCCAGCGTTTCTACCTGATTTGCCAGACTGATCAGATCGATCCTGGTCCGTCCGCAGGTTGGACAGGATATCACCTCGATCCCGCCCTTTTGCAGTCCCAGTGTCCGAAGGATCAGCTTCGCCGATTTGATCTCCTCCACCGGATCTCCCGTCAAGGACACTCGGATCGTATCGCCGATGCCCTGATATAAAATGATTCCAAGCCCCAGAGCTGACTTGATATTTCCCGAATACAGTGTTCCCGCCTCGGTGATGCCTACATGAAGCGGATAAGGACATTTCTTTGCGATCAGCTCATGGGCTCTGGCACACATCAGTACATTGGAGGACTTGATGCTTACCACCAGGTTATCATAGCCCATATCTTCAATCATACGGACCTTATCCAGTGCACTCTCCACCAGTCCTTCCGCCGTCACTCCATGGTACTTTTCCACCAGCTCCTTTTCCAGGGAACCGGAATTTACACCGACGCGGATCGGGATCTGCCGCTCCTTTGCTGCGGACACCACTGCCTCCACCCGGTCTTTCCCTCCGATATTTCCCGGATTGATCCGGATCTTGTCAGCGCCGTTTTCAATGGCCGCAATAGCAAGCTTATAATTAAAATGGATATCTGCCACCAGCGGAATCGAGATCTGCTTTTTGATCTCCTTTACCGCCGAGGCCGCTTCCTCCGTAGGAACCGTACAGCGGATGATCTCACAGCCGGCTGCCTCCAGCCGGTGGATCTGCGATACGGTCGCCTCCACATCCTCGGTTTTTGTATTGGTCATGGACTGGATCAGAATGGGATGTCCCCCGCCGATGATCCGGTCCCCGATCCGTACTTCCTTTGTTTTTTCCCGAACTGTCATAACGCTCCTCCTTTAATGGATCAGCTTTGTAATATCATTGAACATGACAAAGACCATCAGCGCCAGCAGAAGAAAAATCCCAATGGTATGCACCATGGCTTCCTTTTCCCGCGGCACCGGTTTTCTCCGGACGATCTCGATCAGTATGAATACCAGCCGTCCGCCGTCCAGTGCCGGAAGAGGCAGGAGATTCAGAACGCCAAGGTTGACACTGAGCAGGATCCCGAAGTTCAGCAGGTTCAAAAAGACATACAGCACACCGTCCGGCCTGCTGGCTTCCACCACCTGCCCCACCATATTGACAATCCCGACCGGACCGGAAAGATCCTGAACCCCGGCTTTTCCGGTAAACAGCATCTTTAAGGAGGTAAAGGTGTAGCTCATCCAGTAACGCACCTCAGAAAAGCTGTAGCGCACAACGGCCAGCGCACCTGCATGTTTATCCCGGTAGGAATCCGCATCCATTCCCAGCGTATTGCCCTCATACTTCGCCGGTGTAACCGAAAGCTCAAAGGTCTCGCCGTTCCGCTCCAGAGTAAAGGAAACGGCCTTGCCGTCCTCCAGCGGATGCTCCTTCATGTAGGCCTGCAGCGCATTTCCGTCTGCTACTTTTGTTCCGTTCACCGCCGTGATCACATCTCCCACCTGAGCGCCCTGCTTTTCCATATCAAGGCCCTCCGTCAGCGCTGTGATGGACGCCGGTTCCTCCGATGCATAGTAGGAAAATCCGGTCATATAGGCTTCGTAGGACGGATCCAGACTTGTGGTATATGTCTCGCCATCCCGCTCATATTCGATTTCGACAGCGGAACCATCCATCGGATGATTCAGAAAATACAGCTGGATATCTCGGCCCAGGACGATCTTATGACCGTCGATGGACTTGATCACATCGCCCGCCTCGATCCCGGCCTTTTCGGCACCGTACCCTTCCGTCACGCCGTAAACCACCGGCTTATTGACTCCGGCAATGGAAAGCACCACCACCGAGCACAGAAATGCCAGGATAAAATTAAACAGCGGACCGCCAATCACCACGGCAAGCCTTGCATAGGGAGATTTGCTGTTAAAGGAATCCTCCCTGTCGCTTTCTTCATCCTCCCCGACCATCTGGCAGGATCCGCCGAAGGGAATGGCTTTCAGAGAATACCTGGTCCCGCCCTTTTCTCTGCTTATGATCCTCGGCCCCATACCCACAGAAAATTCAATGACCCCGATCCCGTTTTTCTTTGCCAGCAGAAAGTGTCCGAACTCATGGGACACCACGAGAATGCTGAATACAAGAAGTGCCAGTATGATATTTAAAATCATGAACATTACCACCTGTTCTTAATATACGAATACGTTTCCTGCTCGGTCCGGAGAATGGTCTCCAGATCCGGCGATTGTTCCGGTTTATGTGCCTCCATGGCAGCTGCGATGATCTCTGTAATTTCCGGATAACGGATCTTTCCGGCCAGGAATGCCGCCACAGCCCACTCGTTCGCCGCATTGAACACCGTCGGCAGTGTGCCGCCTGCTTTTCCCGCCTCATAGGCCAGGGAAAGTCCGGGGAAGTTTTCAAAATCCGGCTTTTCAAAGGTAATTTCCTTTAAATCCCAGAAATCCAGCCTTTTCCCGTTCATCACCCGGCGCTCCGGATACGTCAGGGCATACTGGATCGGCAGCTTCATGTCTGGTGTTCCAAGCTGGGCAATCACAGCTCCGTCCTCAAACTGCACCATGGAATGAATCACACTCTGCGGCTGTACCACCACCTGGACATCGTCCATCTCCACACCGAACAGCCATCTTGCCTCCATAACCTCCAGTCCTTTATTGACCATGGTTGAACAGTCAATGGTGATTTTATGTCCCATGCTCCAGTTGGGATGCTTTAAGGCATCCTCCAGTCGTACATGCTCCATCTCTGCCTTTGTTTTTCCCCGGAACGGACCGCCCGAGGCCGTCAATAAGATCTTGTCAATCTTATTTCCATGCTCCCCGTTTAAGGACTGAAAGATCGCACTGTGTTCACTGTCCACGGGAAGGATCTGAACCTGATGCTGTTTTGCCAGCGGCATGATCAGATGTCCGGCGGTCACCAGCGTTTCCTTATTGGCAAGGGCAATATCCTTTCCTGCCTCGATAGCCGCCACCGTAGGACGGATCCCGATCATTCCGACCACTGCCGTCACAACCACCTGCGCCGTTTCCTCCGTCGCCGCCTCCAGAAGTCCGTCCATACCGGAGCCGACACGAATCCCTGTATCTGCCAGACGGACTGCCAGTTCCCTGGCACGCTCCGGATTCCAGACACTTACAACGCGAGGCTTAAACTCCCTTGCCTGCTTCTCCAGCAGATCAATATTGCTTCCTGCTGCCAGTGCCGTGATCTTCATATCCCGATTGGCCCGCACCACCTCAAGGGTCTGAGTTCCGATGGAACCGGTGGAGCCGAGAACTGAAATTGTTTTCATCTTCTAGTATTCTCCCATTTGAAATTTTATTGCAGAAATCTTCCCAGCGCCGAAACGCCCTCCGTCAACAGTACGATGGTGTAATAAATTCCGGGGGCCACAAAGATTACACTGTCGAACCGGTCCAGGATTCCTCCGTGGCCGGGAATCAGCGTTCCATAATCCTTTACACCGTGATTCCGCTTGATGGCAGATGCTGCCAGATCACCGATCTGAGAGATTACCGCGCCGACCACACAGATAATGGCACAGTCCAGAACCGGATTGCCCAGCTCACCCGCCAGGCCTCCTTGAAATACCAGTCCGAAGATCAGGCCCAGGATCCCGGCACCCACAATGCCGCCGATTCCGCCTTCCACCGATTTTTTCGGACTCAGCTTCGGTGCCATCTTATGCTTTCCGATGAGCATGCCGACACAGTATGCACAGGTATCGCAGCCCCAGGAGCTTAAAAATACCAGCCATACCAGAAGCTTTCCGCCGCCCATGAGTCTTGTGCGGTAAATATAGGAGAGCATGACTGCCACATAGATCAGGCTGAAAAACGCCGTCATAACCTGCCCTGCCTCATACTTCGGAAAGGAAAATACATAAACCGCCATGAGGACAATGAGAAATGCCACGAAAAATATAACAGGAAGCGTATCCACAGTCGCATCCTTTGTCATCATCAGAAGCATATAATAGACCACAGCCGCCAGATAGGCTGCTGCCGCCAGCGGACTCTTTTCCGACTTTACGGTACGGTTCAGTTCAAACATTCCGATCAGGGAAATGATCCCCAGTGCTGCTGCCAATACATAGCCGCCGGTGTAAAGCAGGCCGAACGCGATGAGCACCAGAACAATCCCGCTGATAAGTCTCGTCTTAAACATGTTTCACTCCTCCAAATCTTCTGTCTCTGCTATTATATTTCTCAATGGCTTTTTCCAATTCCGCTTTGTTGAAATCCGGCCACAGCACATCGGTGAAATAGAATTCCGCGTAGGCCAGCTGCCACAGCAGGAAGTTGGAAAGCCGTTCCTCGCCGCTGGTGCGGATCAGAAGATCCGGATCGGGAATCTCCCTGGTATCAAGATAGCCGGAAATAGTCTCCTCGCTCACCTGATCGGGAGAAAGGATTCCTGTCTGGCAGTCTTTTAACATATGGCGCACTGCTCTGGTGATCTCATCACGGCTTCCGTAATTGACCGCAATGGTGAACGTCATCTGTGTATTATCCCTTGTCTCCTCCTCCAGGCGGTTGATCCCTTCGATAATATCGTTGTCAAACCGGCTGCGCTCGCCGATCATGCAAACCCGGACATTATTTGCCTTTGCCACCTTCAGAAGCCGCTTCATATAATAACGGAACAGCTGCATCAGCGTTCCCACTTCCTCTGCGGAACGCTTCCAGTTTTCTGTGGAAAACGCATATACGGTCAGATAGCGGATTCCCAGTTTTGCCGCATCCTCTACGGTCTGTTCCACAACCTTACAGCCCTCCCGGTGTCCCATGCTGCGGGGCAGGCCACGCTTCTTCGCCCATCTTCCGTTTCCGTCCAGAATGATCGCCACATGGGCCGGCACCTTTTTTTCGTTTTCTTCCATTCTTCCTCCTGTCTGTTCCGCGGTATTCCTATGAAAAGGATAAAGGAGGCAGGAACTGCTGTGCCTGCCCCCTGCTATTCAAAATTTCCGGTACTGCCTTAAACGGTAAGAATTTCCTTGCTCTTCACATCGATTTCCTTGTCCACCTTCTCGATGAACTTATCCGTCATCTTCTGGATCTTCTCCTCGTACTGCTTCTGCTCGTCCTCGGAGATTTCGCTGTTTTTCAGCAGCTTCTTAATGGAATCGTTTGCATCACGGCGCACGTTCCGGATCGCAACCTTGGCCTGGTCGCCCTTTTTCTTCACGTCCTTGGCCAGATCTTTTCTGCGCTCCTCGGTCATTTCCGGGAACACCAGACGGATCACGCTGCCATCGTTGCTGGGATTGATTCCAAGATCCGATGTCAGGATTGCCTTTTCAATCGCCTTGATCAGGCTCTTTTCCCAGGGCTGGATCACCAGCATTCTGGGCTCGGGAACCGATACGTTTGCTACCTGCTGGATCCCGCTGGGAACACCATAATAATCCACGGTGATCTGATCCAGTACATGCGGGTTCGCACGTCCGGCACGGATCGTATCGTATTCACTCTTCAGCACACTCACTGCCTTTTCCATCTTATCTTCAAAAACCGCTAATCTTTCATCCATGTCTGTTTTCCTCCTCTTATTCCACGGTCACCAGAGTTCCGGTGATTTTCCCGTTCAGGGCATTTTTGATACTGTCCTTCTCTCCCAGTCCGAAGACTGCCATCGGCATATGATTTTCCATACAGAGGATCGATGCCGTCAGATCCATCACCGCCAGCTTCTTTGCGATCACCTCATCAATGGAAACGGTATCATACTTTTTCGCATCCGGATTCTTTGCCGGATCGCTGTCATACACGCCGTCCACTGCCTTCGCAAGGAGGATCACATCGGCCTCCATTTCAATGGCGCGAAGAACGATTCCGGTATCGGTCGAGAAATACGGATGTCCCGTTCCGCCGGCAAAAAATACGATCTTTCCTTCCTTAAAGCACCGGTTTGCCTCATCCTTTGAGAACAGCTTCGTCATGGTTCCGCAGGCAAACGGCGTAAAGATCTCGGTATCCATGCCCTCCGAACGGAAGATTTCAGACACATAGATACAGTTCATGATCGTTGCAAGCATGCCGATCTGGTCTGCCTTGGGCCGGTCAATGGCATTGCTGGAACGTCCTCTCCAGAAATTTCCGCCGCCGATCACGATCCCGATCTGCACACCCGCATCGCTGGACGGCTTTACCTGCTTTGCCACTGCTTTGACCGTTGCCTCATCGAACCCCTTTCCGGCCGGCCCCGCCAGCGCCTCACCGCTGAGTTTTAAAAGTACACGTCTTGCTTTATCCATGGTTTTCCTCACTTTTATTTATCATAGACCGGAGAAGCCCCTCTCCGATAACAATTTGACTACAGTATAACACAGAGTATGGGCGGGAGACAAGGGGAAAAAGAGGTTTCGGCCGCGCAAAAAAGTGAGCGCTTCTCACTGCTCGCCCACTGCCCGCGCCAGCCAACCGGCACATATCGAAGTTGCCTCTGTCTGGTGCGGGCAGTGGGCTTGCTGCCGGAAGCTTTCTTTTCACGTCGGCCCGGCATATCGCTGCTGCGGGTGAATTACCTTCCGCCGCGGCACAGTATGAACAGCGGACGAACCGTCAGATTATAAAACAGACCCTCTCCAAAATAAGGAGCGGGCCTGTCTTTTTTAATATGCAATTACAGCGCAGCTTTATTCGCCCAGTACTTCTACATCGATGTTCATCATCTTGCAGATGGTCTTTAATTCATCAATGTGATCGCCGTATACGGCGTGTGCGTGATTGGCATCGAAGTTATCCAGGAATACATGGTAATCAAAATGAAGCTTTGCGAAGTTATGAGGCCATTCTTCGTTGGTCAGCTTTTCGCGTTCCTTGGGCATGGATACCAGATCTGCAGTAAACATTACCATACGATATTTCCGCTTTCCGTTCTCATCCATGGAGCGGCAGAGTCTTGCAATGGTGCAGAGGCCCGGAGCTGTCTGGCAGTTTACATGGCAGCCGCCGCCTGCATAAATATCCAGGCAGGGGAACAGCGTTACATTCTTCATGTTCTCATCGGGATCATCACTCTTTGCTGCATACCAGGTGGACTCGGAACCACAGTTACAGAATTCCAGAACCTGATTCTCCTCATCCCAGTGGCGGACATCCATGAAGACTACCGGATCATTCGTCAGAAGCTTTAAGATCTGCATGGTCAGCGCCGCATCGGAATCAGCCTCGCAGGCATAAACCACCGGCTCCTTGGGACCGTCCCAGTCATAGGGATCGTTCATGAAGGCCGCTGCGATACATTCGGTGCAGTAATGGCAGCTCATGTCATAATGACATTTCACGCCTACAAAATCAAAGCCGTTATCTTTCTGGATCTTCTTAATGGCTTCGTAATGACGGATCTGCGTTTTCAGCTTCTCCGGTGTCAGCTTGTTTCCGTCATATTTGATTTCCTTACATTTCTCGGTCAGCCAGTTAAAGCCCTTTTCTACCTGTGCCTCCGGCACTTCAGCTGCCAGACGGACGATCTCACTCTGGTCGCAGTGCTCAATATCCACTCCGAACTTGTCTTCCCAGTCCTGCATATCAACGGTTGCACTGTACATACCGAGGGAACGGCCGCCGATAAGACCATACTTCTGTCCGTTTAAGCTGGTCACCACATGGGCACATTTTGCGAAGGTGATGATCCGTCCAAGCACTTCAGGATCATTGAAATCGCCGTATGCACGGAAGTGTGCAATCCCCTGCTGATTCAGCGCACCGCCTGCTGCCAGCATGGCTACCATACCGGGCCAGTCCGGATTTAACTGTGCTGCAAGAAGGAAGGGACCCTGACCGTACTTTGCTGCCACTGCGGAAAAGTTCGGCCATGCAAATACGCCGTAGGAGAAAATGGTTCCGTCCACACCCTTTGCCTTTAACTTTTCTGCTTCTTCCTTTGCCGATGCCACTGAGGTCACCAGATTGTCTGCAACCACTACATCAACGCGTCCGTCCTTTTCCAGCGCAGCCTTAATCACATCAAGCTGATGCTGAACCACATCCTTGCTCTTCTCATGAACGACCGGATCTCCGTCCGACAGTCCCATGATTCCCAGTAACGGTTTCTTGCTCCATGCTGCCATAATTCTTACCTTCCTTTCTCCTTTTGCGCAGCCCCCGCCGCGTTTTGTTTCTGAAGTTTTTACTCCCTGATCCCCGCATTTCCATTTCAGATATTGTGCGGGGCAGTTTTCGGATTTGATACATGGCATTTCATATACGAAATCATTCATTTCATATATTGTAAGTTTACCATATTTTATTGAAAATTTCAACCGTTATCGTGCTTGGCAGTCCGTGCAAATAGTTCTCTGCAGGAAGCGTCTTCTCACTGTTAACCATTTTATTTTTATGGTTGACAATCCACCTCTCCCATTATATAATGACAACGTTTGATCGGCTCATTCCGGTCATAAAATCATACGAACTAAAAGGAGTTTTCCATGGAAAAGACAAGTACAAGATCACTCTCCGTTCTGCAGATGGCGCTGATCGGAGTTATGACTGCCATCACCTGTATTCTCGGACCGTTATCCATCCAGATCCCCGGTACACCGGTTCCGATCTCCTTTACCAATCTGGCTATTTACATCACCCTGTATGTACTCGGCATGAAGGCCGGAACCATCAGCTATCTGATCTATCTGCTTCTTGGCGTTGTCGGTCTTCCGATATTTTCCGGCTTCACCGGTGGTCCCGCCAAGCTGGCCGGCCCCACCGGCGGTTACCTGATCGGATTTATCTTTATGGCTCTGATCGCCGGCTTCTTCATTGACCGCTTCCCGAAAAAGTACTGGCTCCATGTGATCGGCATGGTTCTCGGAACCGCGGTCTGCTATCTGTTCGGAACCGTATGGCTCTGCTATCAGATGAAGATCGGATTTATTGCAGGCCTCTGGGCCGGCTGTATTCCTTATCTTCCCGGCGACGGCGCCAAGATCGTGATCTCTGTAATCCTCGGACCGGTTCTGCGGCACGCCGTCAATCAGGTCCGGAATCGATAACTGTGATCGTTCATTTTCTTAACATTGAATCATTTTCTGCAGAAACGCCCCCGGAGCGGCAATCAAAGCCGCTCCGGGGGCGTTTCATTCTGATTTCCGGGATAACCTCTTCGTTCTCCCTTTCACGAATTCCTATTCTCCGAAATCTGCTGCACTCACCTTCAGCTTTTCGCGGATCGGCAGATGGTACGGGCAGCGGGTTTCACATTTTCCACAGCCAATACATGCCGACGCCTTCACTTCCAACGTGCTGTACCGGTCTCTTGCCCATTTCTCCAGATCATACCGCTGTAAGTATCCGGCAAAGAGGAAAACGCTTGGGATCTGGATTCCCACGGTACAGGGTGCGCAGTAATTGCATCGACGGCAGAAATCCGTTCCCAGTTGCTCCCGCACCTGCTCGATCCCGGCAAGCTCTTCCCTGCTGAGCGGCTCCGGATTCTCGCAGGCCTTCTGATTTTCTTCCAGTTCCCGGATCTCCGCCATTCCGGGAATCACAACGGTCACATCCGGATTCGAACAGACATACCGGAGTGCCAGAGTACCGTTTTCAATGGCTCCGCCAGCCAGCGGCTTCATATCAATAAAGCCAATGTTCTTTTCTTTACATTTTTTTATCAGCTCTGCCCCCTGCTGCTCCACGATGTTATAGGGGAACATAATGGTCTCCACCCAGTCAAGCTCCAGTGCCCGTTCAAACACCGCCGTTGAATGGGCTGTAATGCCAAGATGGCCGATCTTTCCGGCCGTTTTCGCTTCCTGAAGTGCCTCCAGTGCACCGCCCTCTGCCAGCACCTGATCCAGCTGTTCCATGCTGGGGTTATGTACCTGATAAAGATCAATATGATCGGTCCGGAAATTTCGGAGACTGGTCTCGATATCCGCTGCCATTGCTTCTCTCGTCCGTGCCATGGACTTGGTTGCCAGAACAAACTGATCCCGGATTCCCTCCAGGCCATAGCCGATATACTGTTCACTGACCGTATATCCTCTGGCAGAATCAATATAATTGATTCCGCGGCGCACCATCTCCTGTAAAAGCATCCTCGTTCCCTCTTCATCGATCTTCTGGATCGGAATTCCTCCGAATCCCATTCTCGAAACCTTTAATCCCGTTTTTCCGAGTATTCTGTATTCCATGACTGTATTCCCTCCTCCCAGGTTTTTCTTGATGCTATGGTACTATTCCTTCTTTATGTTTTTCAGGGTAAACAAGCTTACAAAAGCTCCTCCAGTACCCTGCACACGCCCAGGCTTTCCCAGCCGCCGCACACACCGGCAGCCTCCCGTTTCACCTCAGGCAGCGCATTTTCCACCGCATAGCTGTATTGTGCCTCGCGGATCATTCCAATATCATTCTGCTGGTCGCCGAAGGCCATTGTTTCTTCTCTGGTGATTCCAAGCTGTTCCTGCAGCTTTTTCAGGGCTGTTCCCTTGTTGACTCCGGGCTTGTAAATATCCAGCCACATTTTTCCTGCGGTTGCGATGGAGACGGTTCCTTTCCATTTCTCGATGAGCTTCCGGAAGCTGGCCGCCGGCTGAAAATTCCGGTCGTAAACGCTTAATTTCACAAATTCACCGGGGGCTTTCGTCATATCGGGAACTACCGTGATATCCTCCTGATACCCTTCCCGCAGCCAGGTCAGCAGTTCCTTATCATCGATATCGCCGTACATCATATCTGCACCGGTAAAAAACGGCACAGCGTTCGGATATTCATGGAATTCAGCCGCCATCGTATTAAGAAGCTTCCGATCAAGAGTTTCGGAAAACAGCAGTTTTCCTCCATGCCCCACCTGAGTTCCATTGCAGGTAATGAAATGGATCTTTTCCTGCAGGGGACCAAACAGCCGTTTCGCGCTGATCATGGATCGTCCGGTGCAGGCCGCAAATACGATTCCGCTGTCGATGACACGCTCAATGGTTTCTGCCAGCTTGTCCGGCAGGGTATTGGAACCGTCCTTTACCAGGGTTCCGTCAATATCCGTTGCAATCAGTTTAATCATACATCCTCCAAACCTATCACATATTATCTCATCTTCTGTAACAAACTCTGATCAAACACTCCTGCTTCATCGTTCCATCAATGATCCG
The DNA here is from genome assembly GCF_052118925.1 of Candidatus Paralachnospira sp. LCP21S3_A2. Lineage (NCBI taxonomy): Bacteria > Bacillati > Bacillota > Clostridia > Candidatus Paralachnospira > Candidatus Paralachnospira sp. LCP21S3_A2. The sequence continues at coordinate 191,951 of NZ_JBQKGG010000004.1, read as the reverse complement.
GCAAGTCTGTCCTTCCATGCTTTCAAATAGGAATACACTCTGGAAACCGGCAGTCCGACCACATTCTGATAATCTCCCTCGATCCCGGAGACATAGACGGCGAACCGTCCCTGGATTCCGTAGGAACCGGCCTTGTCCATAGGTTCACCGGTGGCGATATAGGTGCGGATCTCCTCATCGGTCATAGGCAGGACATGGACAGCAGTGCGCTCGGCAAACGTCACAGCTGCCTCCTCCTTTCCTTTCTCCATAAGAGTCACGCCGGTATAAACAGCATGGGCGCGCCCGGATAACTCCTTTAACGTCAAAAAGGCGTCCTTCTCGTCTTTTGGTTTTCCGAGGATACGCCCATCAATCGCCACTACCGTATCGGCTCCGAGGATCAGGTCACCCTCGTCTGCCAGAGGAAGCGCCGCTTCTGCTTTCTGATAAGATAATTCCTTTACTGCCTCCGCAGGGTCAGTAGTATGAATGATCTCCTCGCCGTTTCCGGGCTTCACCGAAAAAGGGTATCCCGTCAGGGCAAGGAGCTCCCTCCGCCTCGGTGAGGCGGAGGCCAGGATCAGCTCTGCCATATTAATCCTCCCAGGGGCGGATCCGATAGGTCACTCCCAGATCCTTACAGATCTTTGCACACTGCTCTTCCTCTTCCTTGGTAAGAGTCGTTGCCACCGTGGTCATCACCACATGGCATCCTTCCTCTTTACATGCCTTTGCAAAGGCCAGCATGGCTTCAAACGACTGGATTCCGAACTTGCTTCTGGTCAATTCCAGATACCGCTGCGGGTTCGGCGTATTCAGGCTGATGGATACTGTGTCGATCACACCCTTCAGCTTCTCCGCCACCGGCTTTCCGTAGATCAGATCTGCAAGACCGTTCGTGTTGACTCTGGTAGGCATTCCATACGTTTTCTTAACAAACTTCGCCACTTCCACCATGGCATCCAGCCGCATCATCGGTTCACCAAAACCGCAGAATACGACTTCTTTATACTTGCTCATATCTACATGGTCAAAGGCCTTGATGGCTTCCTCCACCGTAGGCTCCCGTTCCAGCCACAGCACATCGGAATTTTCCATATGGTCTCTCGTCTGGCGCAGGCAGAACGTACAGGCACAGGGACATTTGTTTGTCAGATTGACATACAGGTTTCCGTGAACCTCATAAAGAATTGTCATGCTCATGATTCATTCCTCCCAATCGTTTCTTTTTATCAGTCTTTCCTTCCGCTGCCATTCTGTTATTTCAGGATTGACAGCAGCCTTCCAACTCAGTTTCTGTCTTTTATCTTAATGTCGTCAACAGTTCCTCAAAGCAGACACCGTCTGTCCTGGGGATCTCCAGCTCCTCGGACCGCAAAATACACTGCTTCACAAAGTTACTTGCCTTCTTGACGGATACATCAAAGGGGACGCCATTGACGGCATCGGCCGCAATGATGGCTGCAAAAACATCGCCGGTGCCGGACCGCTCCGTTCCTACCTTATGGCTCCGGAGGACTCTCAGCTCTTTCCCTTTTTCGCAGACCAGGTTTGCCACAAAGTCTCCCTGGCGGATTCCGGTAACAACCACCTTCGCCGGACCGCGCTCCTGAAGCTTTTCTGCCATGGCAAGGATCTCTTTGATGGCCCAGTGCCCATCTTTATAGGGTGTGTCTGTTAAAATACAGGCTTCCGTCAGATTCGGAGTCAGGATATCGGCATACTCCACCAGCTGCTTCATTTCCTGACAGAGCTCACTGGTATAAGTCGCATACGGTTTTCCATAATCCCCCATAACCGGGTCAACGATCACGGTTGTTCGTTCCGTCCGGAAATCCCGGATAAAATTACGGACAATTCCGATCTGTTCCCTGGAACCAAGGAACCCGGAGGTAATTCCCTCAAACTCCAGTCCCAGCTTCTTCCACTGGGCGATGTACTCCGGCATCTTCTCGGTATAATCATCAAAAAAATATTCCGGAAAGCCCGTGTGATTGGAAAAAATCGAGGTGGGAACCGGACAGCACTGAATCTTCATTGCCGATATAATGGGCATAGCCACTGCGATCGAGCAGCGGCCAAACCCGGAAATATCATTGATAACAGCAATCTTTTTCTGATTGTTATGTGTCATTGCCATAAAGCATTACGCTCCAATCTTTTTTGTTGCACCGGACTTTTCAAGGGCAAGAGCAGCTGCATAAAATACAACAATGTTCAGAATACCCTTTAAAATCAGTCCCGGTGCGGAAGCCAGACCTGCGGCAAAGCTGCCTGACAGGATCGCTCCGCCGATCACATAACCCACAACCATTTCTGCAATTCCGACTACGGCTGCAATGGCAGTCCGTCCGGAAAGAACCTTTACTTCTCCGTCAGACCTGCGGCAGAGCTTTGCGATCAGAAAACCCTGAATCGATTTGATGATCAGAGTTGCAACTGCCCACTGGGGAAATCCGGTCAGAAGATCTGCCAGTGCCGAACCAACGCCGCCGGCAAATAAGCCGGTCTTCCAGCCAAACAGATAAGCCGCCAGTAAAATACAGCTGTCACCCAGATGGGCGTAACCAAGCGGTATCGGAATCTGGACCACCATGGTTGCCACGCAGACCAGTGCCGTTGCCAGTGCGGTCATGCAGATAAAAAGTGCGGTGTTTTTTTCGTTTGTGTGTGTCTTTGCTGTCTGTTCCATAACAAGTCTCCTTCTCTCGTTCCGTTTCATTTACAGGCTCTTCCTGTACTCTGCAACCACTATAACACAGTCTGGCTTGTTTGGAATATCCAGTTTTTCACAATTTCATAAGGTCAGTCTCTTGACTCGATGCAGATCATGATTCCTTTCTCCAGGCACATGACCGCCCGATCCTCCAGGAGCTCATTGCTGATACAGCGGGTATTTCCTGCCGGAACAGTCACATGATCCAGAGGATATTTAAATCCGGTCAAGGTCAGGCCCTCCACGGTTCCGTCAAAAGGCACAAATGAGATGTATTTCCCAAATGCTTCTTTCTTTTCAAACACCGTCTCCCGGTCAGTCAGGAAAATCCGGTTATACCGGTCGATCAGTTCACAGGGGATCTGCCTCTTCAGGGCATGGAACAGACTGTGGACATTTCCCAGTGCATGGTCAAACCGCTTTCCGAGAGCTCCCAGAACCACGATCCGCGTCACATCGGGAAGCTCCAGGGCATAAAGAACCGCAAGCTCCGTGTCAGTATAATCCTTTTCCGGCCTGTGAGTCTCAAAACGGATCCCCTGCTCCCGGTAAGGACGAAGCCGGTCGGCTTCGATCGTGTCAAAATCACCAACAATACAGTCCGGAGAAAGTCCCAGCTTTTCCATGGCGTCCAGCCCGCCGTCCACTGCCACCACATAAGGACTTTCATAGCTTTTTAAAAATCCGGCGGCAGACGCAATTTCTACGTCACCGCCGGTTATGATCAGAACATTCATCGTTCCCTTTCTGCGTCTGTTTTTCTGATTTTCATGGATCCTGCTCCCAGATCCGTCTTTTTAGTTCTCATACCTGGCAAACACATCCATAAACGCTTTCGTGTTGGCTGTCACATCGCCGGAGAATACCGCGGAACCGCCGACAAACACATTTGCGCCTGCCTCGATGACCTCTGCCACATTAGAGGCCTTGATCCCGCCGTCCACCTGAATATCAATGTCCAGTCCCCGTTCTTTCATCATGGCACGCAGATCGCTTACCTTCTTTAAGCAGTAGGGGATCAGCTTCTGTCCGCCGTAGCCCGGATTTACCGTCATCACCAGAACCATGTCCAGCTCATCCAGAACGTAGTCCAGCGCAGACAGCGGCGTTGCCGGATTGATTGCCACACCAGCCTTTACACCGGCTGCCTTGATCTGCTGGATCACACGGTCCAGATGGGTACATGCTTCAGCATGAACCGTGATAATATCAGCACCAATCTTCGCAAATGTCTCAATATAGCGGCCGGGATCCTCGATCATCAGATGCACGTCAAATACCTTGTCGGTGCACTTCCGGATCGTCTCGATTACCGGCATTCCAAAAGAAATCTGAGGAACGAACATACCGTCCATCACGTCCAGATGAATGTATTCTGCACCCGCATCGGCAGTTTCCTTGATCTGTTCACCCAGTCTTGTGAAATCCGCCGCCAGGATCGAGGGAGATAAAATTAACATAGATTGTCCTCCATTAATATTTTTTTCTTGCCTTTAGCTCTTCATATAACAGCGTGTAATTCCGATACCGTTCACTGCTGATCTCACCGGTTTCCAGTGCTTTCTTTACGGCGCAGTCCGGCTCTTTCACATGAACACAGCCCTGAAACCGGCACTGTCCTTCCCGCTGTTCCATCTCCGGATAATAAAACCGAAGCTCCGAAGCCTCGATCCCTTCAATAGACAGGGAGCTGAATCCCGGCGTGTCCAGAAGAAAGGTATCGGTTCCCACCCAGAATACCTCCGTATGTCTGGTGGTATGGCGGCCTCGCTTGATCTTTTCACTTACTCTGCCGGTTTCCATTCCGGCATCCGGATTGATCCGGTTCATCATGGATGACTTTCCGACTCCGGAGGGGCCTGCCATGACCGTTGTTTTTCCCGACAGGATCCGCCGGATCTCTTCTATTCCGGCCTCGGTATAAGTACTGACCGCCCGCGCCGGATAGCCGGCCTGCCGGTACAGCTCTGCCAGGTGCTCTGCCTCTACGCCATCCAGATCCGCCTTGTTAAAACAGATCTCGCAGGGAATCCCCTGAATTCCCATGACCACCAGAAACCGGTCCAGCAGGTTCAGGTTCGGATCCGGTTCTCTGGCCGCAAATAAGACGAGGGCCTGATCCACGTTGGCAGATGCCGGCCGGATCAGGCTGTTTTTCCTGGGGAGTATCTCGACGATATTCCCCAGGCCCTCATTTTCATCTAATACCTCCAGGGTCACATTGTCCCCCACTAACGGCTTCACGCCCTGCTTCCGGAACAATCCCTTCGCTTTGCACTCGTATACCCTGCCGATTCCGTCATGGACATAGTAGAAGCCTGCGATTCCCTTTATAATCTTTCCTGTTTTCGCCATGTTACTGCGCCGGCTGGTCGGGAAGATTCTCCCCGCCTTCTGAAGACGGTGCCGTGGGCTCCGTCGGTGCCTCTGTCGGAGCCGTGGTCGGTGCCTCCGTTGCTCTCGGTCCACGGCTGATATAAATCTCCACCGTCGATCCCTTCGTCAGCTTCGTTCCGGCTGCCGGATAAACATCATCCACAAGACCTGCCGAGGTGCTGTTGCTGTAAACGCGGTCTGTCCGGTAGGAAAGTCCTGCGCTCTGGATCCGTGCAATGGCATCCGCCTCGCTCATTCCGGTAATATCGGGAACGGGAACCGTCTCATCTTTCTTGCCCTTGCTTACCACGAAATCCACGCTGGTCTTTTCTTCTACCGTCTGTCCTCTTCCGGGACTCTGGCTCATGACCTCGCCCTCATCGTACTCATCGCTGTAATCCTCCGTGATGCTGCCGACCGACAGGTTTGCGCTTGCCAGAAGCTGCTTTGCCGCCGATTCGCTCTTTCCGAGCAGGTTGGGAACATCAACCGTCTTTGTTTCCGGTCCCTTGGAAATAAACAGCTTCACATCCGAACCGATCTCCACCTCAGAACCGAGGGACGGACTTATTTTTGCCACCTTGCCCTCGTCCACCGTGTCACTGTAGATTTCATCAAATACCGGGTTCAGATCCGCTTCATGGAGCGCCTTGGTAGCCTGCTCCTTCGTCATGCCTACCAGGTTATCCGGTATCGTCGTCTTGGTGGTTCCCTTGCTTACCGTTACCTTGACGACCGTATGGCGTTTCACCATATCTCCCTCTTTGAACTCCTGTTCCATGATCTGGCCGTCCTCATAATCTTTGGACTCACTGTAGGAAAGCTTTAATTCCAGATCATACTGCTTTAACAGCTCCTCAGCCTCGGAAACCGTCTTGCCGAGAAGGCTCGGCATTGCCACTTCCGTTCCATCGGACTCTGCCATGGATTCCGTATTCTTTTTCCCGCTGCCGAAATCAAAGAATCCAAAGGTCTTTCCGAGAACAAACAGTGCCAGCAGAACAATAACCACTGCCACTACGATTCCCACAATGGTATAAACCTTATCTGATTTTTTATTTACCGGCTCATCGTCATCCTCATCGGGAAGATATTCGTCATCATCATAATCGAGCTGATAACGCTCCTCCTCATCGGGATCATCATACGAGCCGTCGTAACCGTCCTCATAGTCTCCGCGGTATCCATCCTCATAGCCATCTTCGCCGCCGGCCGCCTGTGCTTCCTCATAGCCTGCACCGGCCATGGCACCTGCTGCCGCTCCGTTTCGGATCTGGTTCACCTCATCCTCACTCATGACCCTGGTGGGACCGTTGCTGTTGATGGTATTCATGCGGACAAAGTCCTCATTGGGCGTCATCAGAGCCCGCTTCAGATCAGAAATCAGCTCCGTCACGGAACGATACCGCATTTCCGGACGTTTCTGGGTACATTTCAAAACGATTTTTTCCAGACTTACCGGAATCATGGGATTATACTTTCTCGGCGGCACCATCTCTCCCTGAATATGGAGAAGAGCCACAGAAACCGCAGAATCCCCCTCAAAGGGCACCCTTCCTGTCAGCATTTCATACATGGTAATACCAAGGGAATAAATATCGCTGCGCTCATCACAGTAGCCGCCTCTCGCCTGCTCCGGAGAGATATAATGGACAGAACCCATAGTATTCGAGGTAATGGTTTCACTGGTCGCCGCCTTGGCGATTCCAAAATCGGTGACCTTTACCTTCCCGTCTCTGGAGATAATGATATTCTGGGGCTTGATGTCCCGGTGGACAATATGCTGCTCATGAGCCGCTTCAATGCCCTGGGCCACCTGCATGGCGATCCCGATGGTCTCCCGGATCTCCAGCTTTCCTTTTTTGGCAATATACGTTTTCAGTGTAATGCCCTCCACCAGTTCCATGACGATATAGTGGAGATCGTCCGAATCACCGACATCAAACACATGAACGATATTGGGGTGGGAGAGACATGCCGCCGCATGGGCCTCGGTACGGAACTTGCTCACAAAGCTCTTATCCGCATTAAACTCCTGCTTCAACACCTTTACGGCCACATCGCGGTTCAGCCTGTGATCCTTTGCCCGATACACATCTGACATACCGCCGGAACCGATCCTTTCCAGGATCTCATACCGATCACCCAGAAACATTCCTATCTTTACCATTCTTTCACCTCATCTTGCGTCGGACGGAACAACACCACACCGATGTTGTCCTTTCCGCCGTTACTGTTTGCCTCATCGATCAGATCCTCACAGACACCTTTCAAATCCTCGCGTCCGCTTACGATCCCTGCTATTGCTTCATCTGAGACCATATTACTCAGTCCGTCTGAACACATTAAAACCGTATCACCGGCCTCCAGACTGACTTCAAAAAAATCGGCGCTTACGCCTCTTCTTGCCCCGATGGCACGGGTAATAATATTTTTCCGTTCCTCGTAGGCTGCGCTTCCGCGCTCCATCTCGCCGCGCTCCACCAGCTCCTCCACCAGGGAATGGTCTCTGGTGATCTGGCGGATCTCTTCCTCACCGATAATATAAAGACGGCTGTCACCCACATTTGCCACACATAAAACCGGCCCCATGACGCACGCCGCCACAAGTGTTGTTCCCATGCCGTAAAGCGCCGGGTCAGACGCTGCCTGATCGATCAGCCGGTCATTGACCGTCCGGATTCCATCGTTCAGGATCGATATGGGATTGTTTCCTTCTGCTTCTTCCACAAGAGACACCAGATTGTCTATCGTGAACCTGGAGGCAAAGTCACCGGCCTGGTGACCGCCCATACCGTCGGCAACTAAAAACAGGTTCGGCAGATTTCCCACCGGATAGGCGGAATAGTACACCGCATCCTGATTGATCTGCCGTTTCCTCCCTCGGTCGGTCATTGCGTAGGCTTTCATCGCCCTTCCTCCTTCTGTCATCTGCCAAAGCTGTCGGTATGATCTGCTTCTTTTTCCATATAACTTCTGCGCAGCTGGCCGCAGGATCCACTGATATCCCGGCCCATTTCCCTTCTAATTGTAGCATTGATCCCGCTTTTTTCAAGTATATTTTTAAATTCCAGGATCGTATTCTGCCCGGAACGGACGAAATTTCGTTCTTTAATGGGATTTACCGGAATCAGGTTCACATGACAGTTCCGGTGTCCCAAAAGCGCTGCCAGTGCCTTCGCCTCTTCCTTCGTATCATTGACTCCGCCCACCAGACTGTATTCAAAGCTTAACCGTCTGCCGGTTTTCTCAAAATAATAGTCACAGGCCGGAAGCACTTCCTTTAAGCTGTACTTGTTGGCAATCGGCATCAGCTCCCGCCGCTTTTCATCGTTTGTGGCATGGAGCGACAGCGCCAGTGTAATGGGAAGTCCCTCCTCTGCCAGGCGGCGGATCTGGTCCGGCAGCCCGCAGGTGGAGATCGTAATATTCCTTGCACTCAGATCAAAGCCCTTTTCATCCGTCACCAGCCGCACGAAGCGGACAAAATTTTCATAATTGTCCAGTGGCTCCCCGGAGCCCATGATCACCACATTGGAGATCCGCTTTCCGGTGATCTCCTGCATCCGGTAAACCTGCTCCAGCATCTCCGCCGCTGTCAGTCCCCGCACCATACCGTTCAGGGTTGAGGCACAGAAACGGCAGCCCATGCGGCAGCCTACCTGGGAGGAGATACAGACGCTGTTGCCGTGATGGTACTCCATCCAGACGCTCTCGATCACATTTCCGTCCGCCAGGCGGAACAGAAATTTTTTTGTGCTGTCAATCTTCGATTCCAGGATCTCTACCGGCTCCAGCACCGTAAGCACATAATCTTCGGAAAGGCGTTCCCGGAGCGCCCTGGAGAGATTCGTCATCTCCTCAAAGCTCTTCACCCGTTTTTCGTGGAGCCAGGAATAGACCTGCTTTGCCCGAAAGGGCTTTTCTCCCATCGCTGCAAAGCGCTCAGACAGCTCTGCAAGGCTCATGGATCTGATATCCTGCTTTGTCACAGATTCCCGGTTTTCGGATTGTAACTCCTGTTTCATACCTGGTCGTCCCCCTCCCTTTTTCTTATGAAGCTGGAAATAAAGAACCCATCGGTCCCATGCTCACCCGGAAGAAGCTGAAGCTGATTGCCGACAGAATTTCCGTCCTGATCTGAGGGAGCATTCCCGGATTCCGGCTCCATCACGAAACCATTCCGATTCACAGCTTCTGCTTTGAAAAACCGCTCCGGGATCCGTCCGGCAAGGGACTCCGGTTCAAAGGGATAATTCTTTGCAAACCATTCGGCATTTTCCCGGTTTTCCGACGGAAACAGCGTACAGGTGGAATATACCAGCCGTCCGCCTGGCTTTACATAGCGCCAGATGGTATCTAAAATTCTTCGCTGCAGCGCGGCCAGCTCCGTCTGTCCCTCCGGCGTAATATGGTACTTGATATCGCTTTTGCGTCCGATGATTCCCAGACCGGAGCAGGGAAGATCGGCTATCAGTATATCTGCCCAGCTTTCCTTTTCCGGATCAAATATCAGGGCATCCTGGGTTTTCGCGGTGATATTTTCAAACCGGCTCCGCCGGATATTGTCCCGGATCAGATCGGTTTTTTCATCAGAAAGATCTCTTGCTTCCACCAGGCCAGTTCCCTTTAACAGGTCAGCCGCATGGAGACTTTTCCCGCCCGGCGCGGCACAGACATCCAGCACATGATCCCCGGCCTTCGGCGATGCCGCCAGTCCTGCCAGGACCGAGCTTACATCCTGAACCTGAAAAAGACCTTCCGAAAAGGCCCTGATGTCCGAAAGGCTGTCATAACCGGACAGTCGATATACACCGGTGAGTCCTTCCACCGCTTCTGCATGAATCTTCTGGGAACGGAGGGAAGTTAAAATTGCTTCTTCCGAAGCACGGCTCAGGTTGAACCGTACCGTCAGAGGACGTCCGCTCATGCTTTCCCGAAGCATGGCTGCCGTCCGTGCTTCTCCATATTCTCCCCGCATTGCCTCCGTGATCCAGACCGGCATCGAACATACCACTCTTGCCCACTCGGTAAAGTTTTCCGATTCTTCCGGCGCTCTCCAGTCCGGAAGTTCTCTGGAAACGGTTCTGAGAACACCGTTTACAAACCCCTGTAAGGACGAAAAGCCCCTTCTTTTCGCCAGCCGGACAGCTTCGTTTACCGCCGCCCGGTCGGGGACACTGTCCATATATTTCATCTGATATACCGCCATGCGCAGCACGTTCCGGATCACCGGCTTCATCTTCTTCGTTTTTACTCTGGAATACGAATCAAGAATGGCATCCAGCTCATACCGGTGCTCCACACAGCCCTCCGTCAGCCTGGTGAGAAAGGCGCGGTCCCGCCGGTCCCAGTCTCCGTGCGCCTCCAGGGCATTCCGGAGAACCAGATGACAGAACTCGCCTTTTTCAATCTTTAACAGGCAGTCCAGGCAGACCGCCCGTACATCAGTCACGGCGGCTCCTGTTGCCGAACAGGATGATCAGTCGCAGAAGCTGGAGCATGGACGAAAGGGCGCCTGCCACATAGGTCAAGGCTGCCGCCGAAAGGACTTTCCTCGTCTTTGCCGCTTCATCGGCATATAAGATTCCCTGATCCTGTAAAAGCACCAGAGCCCGGTGGGACGCATTGAACTCCACAGGAAGGGTGATGAGCTGAAATAACACAGCCAGAGAGAAACAGAAGATCCCGGCGTTTACCAGAATGGAATAAGCACCACTTCTGGCACCGAAGATCAGTCCGGCGATGATGAGCACCATGCTGATCTGAGATCCGAAATTCGCCACCGGAACAAAGGCACTTCTGAGCCGAAGGGGCGCGTAGCCCACCTGATCCTGAATGGCATGGCCGCACTCATGGGCCGCAACGCCGACAGATGCCACGGAAGAGGAATCGTAAACCGATTCCGATAAGTTCAGGGTTTTGTTTCTGGGGTCGTAATGGTCGGTCAGATTTCCGGCAACGCGGCGGATCTGCACATCATAGATCCCCTGGCTGTCCAGCAGCCGTCTTGCCGCCTCAGCTCCGCTCATGCCTGTCCGGCTGTATTCTTTTGAATACCTGGAAAAGGTCGTCCGGACTCTCGCCGATGCGATCCCGCAGATCACAACGCCGATCAGGATCAAGATCCAGGTCGGGTCAATATAATAACCATAGTAATAAGGCATTGTTATCCTCTCCTTTACCCGAGTCGGTCGCCCTTCTTAAGCGGGCAGCCTCTCAAAAATGCTGCTGTCTCCATGCGCTTCTTGCCTTCCAGCTGAAGCTCCCGGATCAGCAGAAGCCCGTCTCCGGTCTGTACAGAAAAACTGTCCTTGGAAACGGAAACCACCGTTCCCGGCTCCGCCTTTGCTTCCGGTCCCTGTGGAAGCACCTGGGCCTTCCACAGCTTCACGGTCTTTGTTCCAAGACTTGTGTAGGCGCTGGGCCAGGGCGACATGCCGCGGATCAGCCGCTCGATGGAGGCTGCATCCTTCGTCCAGTCGATCTTTCCGAGGGTCTTTGTGATCATGCCCGCATAACAGGTCTCACCCTCCTGGGGGATCCGCGTTAAGGTTCCGGCCTCCAGTCCCCTTAAGGTCTCCAGGATCAGATCACCGCCTGCCTCGGCCAGCTTGTCATGAAGACTTCCTCCGGTCTCATCCGCTGCGATGGGTACCACGGTCTTTAAGAGCATGTCTCCGGTATCCAATCCTTCTTCCATATACATGGTAGTCACGCCGGTCTCCTTCTGTCCGTCCAGGATCACCTGCTGGATCGGAGCTGCGCCGCGGTACATGGGGAGCAGGGACGCATGGATATTGATGCAGCCGTACTTTGGAAGCTCCAGAACCTCTCTGGGAAGGATCTGTCCGAATGCGATCACCACGATCACCTCCGGATCAAGGGCTTTCAGTTTTGCCAGAAACTCCGGATCCTTCCGGATCTTTGCCGGCTGCCATACCGGAATATTGTGTGCCAGAGCCGCCTCCTTCACCGGCGTCATCTGAACTGCGCCTCCCCGTCCCTTTGGTTTATCCGGCTGGGTCACAACCGCTTCTACCGTATGTCCTCCACGGATCAGTGCCTCCAGTGCCGGCACAGAAAAATCCGGGGTTCCCATAAACACAAGTCTCATGGTCTTTCCTCCCTGTCAGTATACACATTTTTCCGGAAAAGTCTGTACTTTTCACAGTTTTTTAAGAAATTCTAATAAAGATTTCAGGTTAAGATTCCCGCTACATCCGGCCGCCCGCAGGATCTGCCGGTTTAAGCCTCTTCGTTATCCTCCAGCTCACCCTCGACCAGATCCACATACAGCTTTCCGTCCAGATGGTCACATTCATGGCAGATGGCTCTTGCCAGAAGCTCCGTTCCCTTTACCAGACGGGGCTTCATGTTCTCATCCATCGCCTTTACCGTCACTTCATTTGGTCTGGTAACGGTTCCGTGCTTTCCGGGCACGCTCAGACATCCCTCTGCGCCGGTCTGGCTTCCGCTGGTTTCGATGATCTCCGGATTAACCAGTACAATAGGACCCTCGCCGATATCAATGACCACGATCCGCTTTAAGATCCCCACCTGAGGAGCCGCCAGGCCGACGCCCTCCGCTTCATACATGGTCTCCAGCATATCATTGATCAGTTCCCGTGTACGGGGCGTCATCTCCTTGACCTCTTTTGCTTTTTTTGTCAGGACATCGTCGCCGATCTCCCGAATGATTCTCAGTGCCATAACAATGCTTCCTTTCTCTTCTCTTATATCTATCTGGTATCTCTCTATTCCATATCCATCTGGAACAGGAGCTGTCTGTCCCACACGGCTGTTTCAATCGTTCGTTTGATGTCCAGAAGCGGTTCCTCCTCCTGGCATTTCAGCGTGATCTGGAACCGATAGCTGTCCTTGAGCTTTGAAACGGCCGCCGGAGCCGGACCGATGATCTCCAGCTCCTCTTCCGCATGCTCCGCCAGCTTTCCGATTGCTTCCGCCGCGCTTCTGGCTGCTGCTTCGTTCTCTGCACTTACAAGGATCGAGAGCATGTGGCACAAAGGCGGATAATGAAGAAGCTGCCGGTAAAGGATCTCATGCCAGTAAAAGCCCTCATAATCCTGGCTGGCGGCCGCCTCGATGCTGTAATGATCGGGAGCATAGCTCTGGATCACCACCGTTCCGGGAAACCGGTCTCGCCCGGCCCGGCCAGCCGCCTGGGTTAACAGCTCGAAGGTCCGCTCTCCCGACTCGTAGCCACCGGCATAAAGGGAAAGATCCGCCGCCAGGATACCAACCAGCGTCACTCTGGGAAAATCGTGTCCTTTCACGATCATCTGGGTTCCCACTAAAATATCGGCTTTTCCGTCGGCAAAGGCTGACAGGATCGCATCATGACTCCCCTTCCTTGAGGTAGTATCCATGTCCATGCGCAGCACTCTCGCTTCAGGAAACCGCTCCGTTACCAGCTGCTCCACCTTCTGGGTTCCTGTCCCAAATCCGGCAATGTAGCGGGATCCGCAGGATGGACAGGCTTTGGGGATCGGCTCCGTATGTCCGCAGTAGTGACAATGAAGCTTTCCGTCCCGGTGAGCCTTCAGGCTCACATCGCAGTGCGGACATTTGATGGCCTCTCCGCAGGAGCGGCAGGATACAAACCCGGAATAGCCTCTCCTGTTTAAAAACAGCAGCACCTGTTCCTTTCTGGCTAAGGTCTCTTCGATCCGCTCGGTCAGCTTCCGGCTGAAAATACTCCGGTTCCCGGCCTTCAGTTCCTCTCTCAGATCCACCACCTCCACCGTAGGAAGGCTGCTGTTTTCCCTGGCTCTCGTCTTCATCTCAAACAGATGATAAATCCCGTTCTGAGCCTTATAATAGGTAGATGCCAGTGGTGTTGCCGACCCCAGCACCACCATACCGCCGGACAGCCGGCACCGTTCCACCGCCGTTTCCTCTGCCCGGTAACGGGGCGCCGTCTCGCTTTTATAGGCCGGTTCATGCTCCTCATCGATGATGACCAGTCCAAGATCCGGAAATGGCGTAAACAGCGCCGATCTCGGCCCGATCATAATATCCAGCTTTCCGGCCCGTGCCCTGGCGATCTGATCACTCTTCTCTCCCGCAGACATACGGGAATGGATCACCGAAACCCTGTCACCGAACTCCCGGTAAAACCGCATGACTGTCTGCCAGGTGAGAGCAATCTCCGGGATCAGCACGATGGACTGCTTTCCCTCCTCCTGCACATGACGGATCAGTTCCATATAGACCTCGGTTTTTCCGCTCCCTGTGACACCGTAAAGAAGGCTGGGACGCCGGTCTCCCTCCCAGACACGGATCAGCCCGTCCACGGCCGCCTGCTGCTCATCTGTCAGCCGGATCTTTTTCTGCTCCTTTTTCATGCCGCGAATGGGATTCCGATCCTGCACCTCTGTTTCAATATGACAGAGTCCCTGATCCAGAAACAGCTGAAAAGAAGCCTTCGTGACCCGCAGCTTCTGCAGCACCATCTCATAAGGCAGAACCCGGTCGCTCAACAAGGCCTCCAGAAACCGGACCCGTGCCTTCTGTTTTTTCTTTTTATAAAGCTCCAGTGCCTCTTCCACCGCTTCCGTATCCGCGGTCCGCACCAGATACCGCTTTTCCACCGGCTTCATCCGCTGTTTCATAGGCAGAACTGTTTTCAGGGCCTGGATCATGGTAGAGCCGTAATAGTCCTTTAACCATGCCGCCAGCCGTACAAGCTGGCCCTCGATCGGAAGATTCTCCTCCCAGACCGAATCAATCTCCTTGATTTTTTCCGGGTCAAACTCCGGTGTGTCGGAAAAGCCGATCACATAGCCGTCCCGCAGGGTATTTCCCTTTCCGAACGGCACCCGCACACATGTCCCCGCCATCAGGCTTTCCCGCAGTGCCTCCGGGATCCGATATTGAAATGTCCGGTCCACCGCCTTGTGGACAATGTCGATGATGACGTCTGCGTATTCTGCCATCTGTTCTCCCCCATGCTCCCCGCTGTTATGCAGCGTATTCCGCCGTTTCCGGCAGTATCTCTCCGCCCGGTTCCGATTTATGCCTCCCGCAGTGCAGTCACCAGTTCTCCCAGATGCATGCTGTTGGAGCCTTTGAATAATACCAGATCTCCGGTCTTAATTTCCGTTTTTAAATACTCCAGTGCCGTCTGGTTATCCTTAAAATACCGGATCTTGGTATGGCCGTCTCCCTGTTCGGAAAGACCTCTTCCGATTTCCCCGGCCCGTTCTCCGATGCAGACCAGTATCTCCGGTGCCTGATCTGCCAGGGCACTGCCCACCTCATAATGGAAGCGCAGGCTGTTTTCTCCCAGCTCCAGCATATCCGCCAGAACGGCGATTTTTCTTCCCGATGCTTCCATTTCATGAAGCACGCCAGCTGCGGCTTTCATGGAATCGGGGCTTGCATTGTAGGTATCATCAATGACCGTAAAATCCCGGATCTTCCCGATCTGCTGACGGTTTTTGAAGCCTCTGAAATGGGACAGGGCTTCTGCCGCCTCCGCCATGGGGATTTCCCAGACAGAGGCTGCCGCCAGAGCTGCCAGCGCATTCATCACCATATGCTTTCCCATGACGGGGAGCATGACACGAAGCCGCTCCTCTCCATGGACTGCCGTAAACTCCGTTCCGTCGGAGGTCACCTCCATCTCCTCCGCCCGAAACTCGTTCTGCTCACCAAAGCCGTAGAAGATCCGGTGGAATCCGCACTCCTCCACGGAGCCTAAAAAGGGATCGTCTCCGTTTAAGATCAGCGCACTGCCCGGCTTCATATGGGACGTGATCTGAAATTTTTCCTTGAAAATATTTTCCTGGCTTCCCAGCTGCTCGATATGAGCCACGCCAATGTTGGTCATAACAGCCGCCTGCGGCCTTGCAATAGAAGAAAGAACCTCCATCTCCCCGAAATCGCTCATACCCATTTCCAGAACGGCAAGCTGATCCTCTCCCGTCATCTCCGTCATGGTAACGGGAAGTCCGATATCACTGTTGAAATTCTTCGAGGTACGGAACACCCGGAATCTCGCGCCCAGTGCCGCAGCCACCATCTCTCTTGTGGTGGTTTTTCCCACGCTTCCGGTGACACCTACCACGGGGATTCCCATACGCTCTCCGTAGTCTCTTCCCACAGCCTGAAGGGCTTTCAGGGTGTCGTCCACCTGGATCCAGGCAGCTCCGGGAAGCGGCTCCGTTTTCCGGCTGGAAAACACCGCCGCCGCGCCGTTCTCAATGGCCTGTGCCAGGTAATCATGAGCATCAGAGTGCTCTCCGATCAAGGGCACAAAGAGATCGTTTCCTTTCATTTCTCTGGAATCAATGCTTACATGACGGATGAGCTGCTCCGGATCTCCGGATAACAGCCGTCCGCCTGATGCCCGCACCAGATCCTTTACTGCTGTCTGTTCCATATTTTCCTCTTTTCCGGCGCTCCCGGCGCCTGTTTATTCTGTAAACCGGTCATCTGTATAAGTTCACCGCCCGTTCCAGCTCTTCCCGGTCAGAAAAGTGGATCCGGACGCCCTTTGTTTCCTGATAGGTTTCGTGACCCTTTCCGATCACGGCGATGATATCACCGCATTTCCCATGGCGCACTGCATAGCCGATGGCTTCCCTCCGGTCTGCAATGACCTCATAACGGCCTGCTGTCCCGGAAAATCCCGCTTCCACCTCCGATAAGATCTCGGAAAGCGGTTCCTCTCTGGAATTATCCGAGGTTAAGATCGACAGATCCGCCCAGGTTCCTGCCGCCCGCCCCATACCGAAGCGCCGCAGCTTGGAACGGTTTCCTCCACAGCCGAACACACAGATGAGCCGACGCGGTTCATAGCTTCGCAGCGTTGAAAGCAGGCTCTCCATGCTGGCTTCGTTATGGGCATAATCCACGATGAGCCACAGATGGCTTATGCCCGGAACCAGCTCCATACGCCCCGGTACATGAACATTTCTCAGAGCTCCCGCCGCCGTCATCGGATTTATGCCAAGAGCTCCCGCCGCCGCAATCGCCGCCAGACTGTTTTGGATGTTATAGATCCCCGGAAGCGGCAGAGACACGCTTCCAAGCTCTTTTCCTTTTTTTAACAGACGATATTCGCATCCCAGCATATCCGCCGTCTTGTAATGCTCCGGCTTCACCGCCCGGTATTCGCCGGACTCCATCCCGTATTCCACCACCGGCCCAGCCGCATGGGTACGGATCTCTCCGGCATAAGGATCCTCCCGGTTGATGATCCCGATGCCGCACTGGGAAAACAGCCGGCTCTTCTGATGAACATAATCCCTGAAATCCTCATGCTCCCCCGGCCCGATGTGATCCGGCGACAGATTTGTGAAGATCCCGCAGGTAAAGAACAGTCCTGCTGTCCGCTCTGTCCGGACCGCCTGAGACGAGACCTCCATAACTACGTGCGTACAGCCAAGCTCCCGCATGCAGGCAAGAAGCCGCTGTAATTCATGGGCCTCCGGTGTCGTGTGTGACAGTTCCCACTTATGCTCCTTAAAAAAGGCTCCGTTGGTGCCGATCATGCCTGCCGCATAACCTGCCTTCTTTAAAATTTCCCACAGCATAAAGGCTGTAGTGGTCTTTCCCTTTGTGCCGGTCACAGCCACCGACACCATGCTGCGGAGCGGATAACCGTAAAATGCCGCCGCCAGCAGCGAAAACACCTTTCTGGTATTTTCAAACACCAGAAGCGGCGTAGTGATCTGCCCGCTCCGATGCTTCTCGATAAGCGTTTCCGTAACCGGACTGTTTGTTTCGAGAGCCAGGGCCGCCGCTCCGCGTGTGAGCGCCTCCCCGGCAAATCCATGACCATCCCGGTGAAACCCGTTCAGGCACACAAACAGATCGCCCGGCTTTACCTCCCTGGAATCACAGGTGATCCCCGTCAGTTCGGTCCCGGGATCTCCCAGGAGCCGCACATATCCCACATGGGAAAGCAGACTGCTGATCTTCATTCCCCGCTCCGCAAATGATTCTCCCTGTATTCTATGCAGGAACCTGAAAAGGGGGAAGACGTCTCTCTGCCTTTCCTTCATTTGATGCGCCATTTTTCGGAATCGATCCGATGAAACAGCCTTTATCGTCCGAGATATGCCTCAAATTCCTCCGGTGTCATCTGAATCTTTCTGGGCTTTGTTCCCTCCTCCGGGCCGACCACACCTGCCGCCGCAAGCTGATCCATGATCCGGGCCGCCCGGTTAAAGCCAACCTTAAAGGCCCGCTGGATCATGCCGATGGATGCCTTTTCCTTCTTGATCAGAAACCTGCCTGCATCCGCGAAATATTCGTCCTGCTCTTCACCGGTACCTCCCTCGCCTGCAGACGGAGAAGAAATCCTCGTCTCCATCTCCTGGCTGTACTGGGTATCGGTGTTGTCGGTTAAAAATTTCACCACAGCCGAAACCTCTTCATCGGAAACGAATGCCCCCTGGACACGCTCCGGCTTGGGGTAGCCTGACGGATAAAAAAGCATATCACCACGGCCAAGGAGCTTTTCGGCTCCGTTGATGTCGATAATGGTCCGGGAATCCACGCCCGATGACACGGCAAAGGCGATCCGGGACGGCACATTGGCCTTGATCAGTCCCGTGATGACATTGACTGAGGGACGCTGAGTCGCCAGAACCAGATGAAGCCCGGCGGCTCTCGCCATCTGAGCCAGACGGCAGATGGCACTTTCCACATCACCCGGTGCCACCATCATCAGATCGGACAGCTCGTCCACGATGATGACGATCTGGGGAAGGGGAACAAAATTCTCTCCGTCCTCCTCCCTCCGCCTTTCATTATAGCCCTTCAGATCACGGACGTTGTACTCCGCAAACTTTTTATACCGGTCGGTCATCTCCGCCACGGCCCAGTTCAGTGCTCCGGCCGCCTTCTTCGGATCCGTCACCACCGGGATCATCAGATGGGGGATTCCATTATATACACTTAACTCAACCACCTTGGGATCAACCATGAGAAGTTTCACCTCCGACGGATCTGCCTTATAAAGAATGCTCATGATCAGGGTATTGATGCAGACCGATTTTCCGGAGCCGGTTGCTCCGGCGATCAGCAGATGGGGCATTTTCGCCAGGTCGGTCACCACGGCCTTGCCGCTGATGTCGCGTCCTACAGCAAAGGCCAGCTTAGACGGGTGCTTCACAAAGGCATCGGATTCCAGCACATCGCGAAGGGACACCACCAGCTTTTCTTTATTGGGCACCTCAATGCCCACTGCCGATTTTCCGGGGATCGGCGCTTCGATCCGGATATCCGCCGCCGCAAGGCTCAGCTTGATATCGTCCTGCAGACCCACGATCTTGCTTACCTTCACGCCCTGCTCCGGTGTCAGCTCATATCGGGTCACAGACGGACCGCAGCTGATGTCATGGACCTTGACACCCACGCCGAAATTCCGGAGGGTCTGTTCCAGCTTAAGGGCAGTCTCCTTCAGTTCCTCGTCTCCGCTGCGCCGTCCGCCGCCTTCCCGCTTCAATAACCGCAGCGGTGGCTTCACATACGGTCTTGCCGGCTTTTCCGGCTTTGGCGGTGTTACCGGCTCCGCCGTTCCGTTTCCGCTTCGGGCGGCCGCAATCCCGGCTCCTGCACGGCTTCCGCCCGTTCCGGATTCCACACTCCGGCTTCCGTCCCTGTGCTGTCCGGGTTCTGCGCTTCGTTCTTCTGCCTCTCTGCGCTCTTTCGCCGCCTGCTGCCGCTTTGCGGTCAGCGGATCCAGCTCGGTGGGATCATTTTCCACCTCGATGATCTTTCCGGTGGCTGTCATCACCCGGCGGGTATCTCCCGAATTCTCATTCCTGGATTCCAACTCCGTTATAGAATCCGTCTGTGTTTTCACAGGTTTCTCTGTTTTCCAGGTATAATCCGTCTCGGGAGGATTATTCTCCGGGATCCGCCAGTTCTTCGGCACTTCCTCGGTCTTCTCCACCTGCTCCTGAACCGCACCCTGGATTCCGCGGATCCAGTCCGGCTCCGCTTCCGGCTCATTTTGGAACTCTTTCTCATGGGAAACCGGAATGTCCGCTTCAACCGGCGCCTCTGCATGATGTCCGGCCGTCTCCCAGGGAAGGGCTTCCTCCTCGGCATAGATCGTTTCCGAGGGATCCTCCTCCCGCCATACCTGCTCGGTCCGCTCATCTTCTCTTCGGATCCGGTACATGGGAACCGGCTCCTGATCCAGCTCCTCCAATTCCGATAAGGTACGGTCAACCTTCGCCGCCATTAACGGCTCCTGCTTTCCGTCACGCCGTCCGCCGTCTGCCGCAGATGCGATTTCTGTTCCGAATATGCCTGTTCCGGCCGCTTTCGTTTCCTCTTTCGTTTCCTCTTCCGCTTCTTCTATTTCGTTTTTTTCCGCTGCCCCGGTCATACCATGGATCCTGCCGGTAAATACCGGCGGTTCCTCGTTTGCCGCCTGGATTCCGCATTCCGCTGCTCTACTCTCTTCCTGAGCTTCCTCCGGAAGCTCAACATCCAGCGACACGCCCCGTACCTTCCGGTCTGCCCGCATGTCCCGGCGTTCCTCCGCCCGCGCCGCATGAAGCTCCTGCCGTCTCGCCAGATCCTCCTTTGCTGAGGCATAAACCTTCCGGCTTCCCCGGCGGATCGGATTCAGGATCGATCTCTGGGTCACAATGACAATACCAAGAGCCACCAGACCGAACAGCACCACATAGGAACCTGCCCGCCCTAAAAACGGATACAGCAGCATGAGGCACAGTCCTCCGAACATGCCTCCGTCCGCTTCGGTGAGTGCCTGCGTAAAATACCAGGCTGGCGAATTTCCTTTTTCAAAGGAGGTCAGAGCAATCAACGACAGCAGGCCGCAGAGCACTACCAAGCCAAGAAACGACACAGCCACGCGGATCACAGCCCGTCTGCTCCCGCCGTTGGAGATCAGAAAACAGACCGCCAGAAATAAACATACAGGGAACGCATAGCCTAGAAGCCCGAAGCATCCCCTCATGCCCTTATGAAGCAGTCTGCCGAAGGCTCCGCAGATTCCCAGATTGCTGCAGAATAAAAGAACGGAAACCGCCAGCGTGATCAGGATCACCAGCTCCTTTTTCAGAGCCGGCTCCAGGATTCCGGCTTCTTTTTTCCGCTTTGCCGCCGTTTTCTTCGTCCCGGTCCGTCCGGTCGTTTTCTTTTTCGCTGTCGTTTTTCCCGAAGAAGTCCGCCTTGAAGAAGCGCCTCCTGTCTGTTTTCCGGTTGTCTGTTTCTTTCTTTCGGCCTGTGCCACGGTCTTCCCTCCAACTGCTCATTTCCGTCTTCTGAATTTTGGTCATATAAATTTAGTATACCATTTTCAGGAAGGAGAAACAAGACCCAGAAAAGTGGGCGGAAATCGCCTTTCATTTCTTGATCTTATTCTTTAACCGCATTCTTCTCTGTTTTTCGTCTTTGCCGCTCCATAGAAAGAATTATCTCTATTTCCAATCTTTTCTGTTGACTGAACTTCTCATTTATAATAGTATAGAACCAGTGGCTTTACACAGGTTTTACAAAGGTTTTACGTTTTTTATGGAAAAATAAAAAACACTATACCCGAAAAGTGAGGAAAAGACATTGGATATTTTTGCGATTTTCAAGCTGCTTGGCGGTATCGGCTTATTCTTATATGGAATGAGCCTCCTTGGTGCTTCTCTGGAAAAGCTGGCCGGTGCCGGGCTGGAGCGGACACTGGAGCGTCTGACCAACAACCGGCTCAAGGGCCTGGCACTGGGAACGGTCGTGACCGGCGTGATCCAGAGCTCTGCGGCGACGACCGTTATGCTGGTCGGCTTCGTAAACGCCGGTATTATGAAATTTGCTCAGACTGTGCCCGTGATCATGGGTGCCAACATCGGTACGACCGTGACCGGCCAGATTCTCCGTCTCGGAGATCTCTCCGGTTCCCAGCTCATCTTTGAGCTGATCAAGCCCACGAGCTTTGCTCCCATCGTCATTGCCATCGGCTCTTTCATGATCCTGATCAGCAAGCGCCGGAAAACACGGGACGTGGCCAACCTGCTCATCGGCTTTGGTATCCTGTTCTTCGGCATGACCACCATGGAATCCGCTCTGTCCCCTTTAAAGGACTCCGCTGCATTCCAGGAAGTATTCTTCATGTTCAAAAACCCGCTCCTGGGCGTACTCCTCGGAGCCGTTGTGACCGCGATCCTTCAGAGTTCCTCCGCATCGGTCGGTATTCTCCAGGCCATCGCCTCCACGGGAACCGTTACCTTTTCCATGGCTGCCCCCATCATCATCGGACAGAACATCGGTAAATGCGTGACCGTCCTCATCGCCAGCATCGGCACCAACAAGAATGCGAAGCGTGTGGTTGTCTGTCATCTGATGATCAACCTGATCGGCGCTGCTTTATTCCTCATTGGTATTTATGGTTTCCAGAGCATTATCGGCTTCGACTTCTGGGACAAGGCCATGACCCGAGGCAACATTGCGGACTTCCATACCTTATTCAATATCGCAACCAGCCTGGTGCTCCTGCCCTTCTGCAACGGTCTGGTGGCTATCTCCAAGAAGCTCCTCAAGGACGATGCGCCCTCCAGGGCAGATTCCAGTCTGGCGCTTTTAGACGATATTTTCCTGGATCGACCCACGGTTGCTCTGGAGCAGTGCCGCAAGGTGATCCTGAGTATGGGTGAAACAATTCAGGAAAACTATGCCATGTCCATCAGCCTGCTTCACAACTTTGATGAAAAGACTTTTGAGAAGCTCAATGAAAACGAAAATTTCCTGGATAAATGCGAGACCGCCATGGGCGAATATCTGGTGCGGATCACTGCCAAAAATATCCGCCGGGAGGATCAGAGGGAGGTCGCTCAGCTGCTCCACTGCGTCGGCGACTTTGAGCGGATCGGCGATCACTGTGTCAATATCGCCGAGGTCGGCCAGTTCAATAAGGAACAGGGAATTTCCTTCTCCCCGAAGGGACTGGAAGAAATCAAGATGGTTTCTGATGCTGTCAAGCATGTCATCGACATTACTCTGGATGCATACAAAAACGAGGATCTCACCGCCGCATATCGGGTGGAGCCTCTGGAAGAGGTCATCGATCTTCTGAAGGAAGCACTGAAGTCGCACCATATTGACCGGCTCAGCAGTGGCGACTGCAGCGTGCAGGCAGGTATTTCCTTAACCGAATTTTTGACCAGCGCCGAGCGGATCTCGGATCACTGCTCCAACGTCGCGATCCATGTGATCGAAAAGCTTACCAGCACAAAGAACTTCGATTCCCATGAGTATCAGAAGCTGATCCACGGCGGACTCACCGAGGAATACAAGGCACTGTACCGCTACTATGAATCCAAATATTATGATCCGATCAAATAACGGTCATAACTGAACACAGCCGTAAAAACGGGAGGCTCCGACCATGGAACCTCCCGTTTTCCCTGTTATTTCTGCTGTCATCCTTTCCGCTTCTGTCATCCCTTCCGCTGCTTTCCTTCCCTGATCCGCTCCCTCAGTCTTGCAAGCGCCTGATCGATCCCGCCGATCCGGTCGATCAGCCCAAGCCTTACGGCATCCTCTCCCACCAGAAGAGTGCCCAGATCCTTTGTCAGATCCGCCGTGTTCATCATCAGTGCCTCGATCTTGTCCTGGGGGATCCGGCTGTGATCCGCCACGAAACCGGTGATCCGATCCTGGATCCGCTGAAAATAGTGGTAGGTCTGGGGTGCACCGATGGTCATGCCGGACATGCGGACCGGATGGATCAGCATGGTAGCCGTCGGCACAATAAAGGATTCGTCCGCAGAAACCGCCAGCGGAACACCAATCGAATGGCTGTCTCCGATGACCAGCGATACCGTAGGCTTGCTGAGAGATGCGATCATCTCTGCCAGCGCCAGTCCCGCGGAAACATCACCGCCCTGGGTATTGATGAGCAGAAGCACGCCCTCCACTTCGACGCTGTCCTCGATCCGGGCGAGTCTGGGCAGAAGATGCTCATACTTGGTGGTCTTGCAGCCGGAATTCAGATTTTCATGGCCTTCGATTTCTCCGATGATCGTTAACAGGCTGATGGTCTCCCGCTTTTCCGCTAACAGCACCTGCCCCTGCTCACCGTCCTCCTGAATTTCGCCTGCTGCCCTGTTTTCCTGCCCGTTCTGCCACTCCTCTGCAGCCCTGTTTTTCTGTCCGTTCTGCTGCTCCTCTGCAGCCCTCTTTTCCTGCCCGTTCTTCCATGCTCCCGCATCGCTCTGTTTCTTTCCCATATTTCACGATCCTCCATCTGCATTCGGTTACGGTTATGCTGTCCCATGAACCGGATTCTTTCTGCATTCGGTTATGCCGTCTCATGCACACATATCATGTCTCCGGCCGCATAACGCTCTGCGTTTAGTATGGAAGAAGTTCCTGGTTTTATTCGTAGGCCCAGATATTTTTAATCTGAGACTGGATCGTTTTGTAGCTCCAGGTCTGATCACTTCGGATCCGGCTGTTTGGATCGCGGATCTGAAGCTGATCGCCGTCATGACCGCAGATCACGATAAAATGACCGGTTTTCGTAAAATCGCCCGGTCTCATGCTGCAGATCAGCACCCTGCCGTCATCCAGTGCACGGAATATCTCGGTTTTGGAAAGATTGACCAGATTCCAGGAAAGTCCCAGCTTTTCCGCTCCCACGCTCATAAGATCCCAGCTTGTTCCCACATCCTCCAGATAATAGCCGTTTTCCATGGAAAACGCTGCCATTGCCGCCGGATCCATCGAGGTATCGCCGGTCAGTCCTACATAAACCATGGACAGACAGGTTGGGCCGCAGCCGGACATGGCAAGAAAATCGTCCCCGTATTCCCTGTATCCCCAGCGTCCGTCCCACTGAAGAAGCAGCGGGATCTCTCCCTTCCGAATTTCTCTGCTCAGGTCGATCTCCTGTTTTGTTCCGTGATACTCTGGATAAAGAAACACAAACTCTGCCGCCTCCGGATTGTCCTCCAGAAAGGTTCTGAGGCTTTCCGGATAGATCTCCGGGTTGGATTTCACATAAGCGCACATCCACTGGCTGGTTTTTCCGGCTGCCTCCGCTTCCAAAGCCGAAGTGCCCGATCCTGCGCCGGAGCTGTCTGTCCCGTTCTGGGACGTTACTTCCGTTTCTTCATTCATGGCACGGACCGCCCTGTTTCCGACGATCATACGGTTCCCCAATACGCCGTCCCCGGTCTCCGATGCCTTCGCCGCCGTCAGCCGTCCCGCAAAAAACGAACAGATACAAAGCAAACAGGCAGCGACAAAAAGAAGAATTCTTCGAATCCTCCTCTGTCTCTGCCTGCGGCGCCTTTTTTCTTCCATGCGTGCGACACTGTCATAACGGCGGTCGGCCGGTCTTCTCATAAGCTGTTCCTTCATAGGCGGCTCCTTATTGTAGGTCTCTCCGGTTTCTTTTCTTTGATCATACGCCCTGCTCCGGGCTTCCGAAAAACATAATTCCCCGAAACAGTTCTTCTTTTTCTAGTCTACCAGATAAACCTTGATGAACCCTGAATGAAAGATGAAGATTTTCCTAAATTCCGCCGAAACATGTCAACATTCTGCAACAATCAAACGGAAATTTCCTTTCCCAGCGAAAATGAATACAGATACCGCTGTTTCACCGGTTTTCCCGTGGCGGCATGAAGGGCACGTGCATAATATTCAAGCTGAACCTGATACCGACGGATCAGCTCGCCCTCCGGGTCCTCCAGCTCCTTGACCCGGTCAGTCTTGTAATCTACGATCACCAGCCCGTCCGGCTCCTCGAACCAGGCATCGATGATGCCCTGAATGAGCACCGTCTCCCCGGAAAGAGCTGTATCATTTTTTCCCAGATCCTCAGCCGGAATCCCCATGACAAACTGCTGCTCTTTTCTGAGCGTTCCGTTTCGCTCTCCCTCCGTCATTCGCCTGCCGATGGGCGTCTTTAAGAAGCGGCTGATTCGCCCCAGATTGATCTGCTCGGCTGTGTGCTCCGGCAGAAGTCCCTGCCGTTCCAGTGCTTCTACTGCTTCCCGGACCTCACTTGTACTGTTTCCGGCCGTAAAGGGCAGAAGCTCCAGAAGTCTATGGTATGCGGTTCCTCTGGCAGCTCCGGTTAGGCCTTCTGTCTCCTCCAAAAAACGCGGGACCAGGGCACCGGTTTCCTGCTCCGATTCCGGTATCAGCTCCGCATGGATCTCCTCCATGTGTTCCATTTTCAGCTCCGACACACTGAACTTCCGCGGCGCTCCCACTGCTGCCGCATGGGGATACTGCCAGGACAGCTGCTTTTTCCATTCTTTTTCTGCGGCTGTCTCCCGCCGTGATCCGTCTTTCTCTGCTTCATAAGTCTCCTGAGTTTCTGTCTCCGGAGTCCACTCCATCAGTCTCTTTTTAAACAGGAGGGTTTCCGTCTGATGTCCCAGCTCGTCATGAACCATCTCTTCGACCGAGGCGATCCGTACCGTCAGCGGCAGTGCTCCTTCCGCCAGACTGATTTTCACCGGAATTGTTTCCCCCAGATACCGACTGATCTCCTCATAGGCCCGGCTTCTCTGAAGTCCCATGATGAGCCATTCCAGGTACGCACCGGCGCTGCTCACTGCCTGGAACGGAAGAGCCTGCCTGCTCTCAAATAAAAGGCTCTTCCATTTTTTCAGCTTTGCCCCGAGCGCATGCTCCGTTCCCGTAATGATCAGCTTCTCCTCTGCCCGCGTCATGGCTACATAAAGAACCCGCAGCTCTTCTCCGAGACTATCCTGCCGGAGCTTCCGTTTCAGAACCTTTTTGGCTATGGTCTCAGCCCTCATTCTTGTACCCGGATCGATGTGATCCGCACCGATTCCAAGCTCCGGATGAAGCAGTACCGGTCCCTCGGAATCCTTCTGATTGAAGCCTTTCCCGGTCCCTGCCAGGATCACAATGGGATATTCCAGCCCCTTGCTTTTATGGATACTGGTAATCTGTACCGCGTCCTCGCCTTCGCCGGCCGGAGACGCTTCCCCGAAGTCCACCGAATACTTTCTGAGCTTGTCAATATAGCGGACAAACTGAAATACTCCGTGATAACTGGTTGCTTCATAATCAATGGCACGGCGGATCAGCATCTCCACATTGGCCGTCCGGATCTTTCCGCCTGGCATAGCTGCCAGAATCCGCCCATATCCGGTTGTTTCCAGAATATAACGCAGCAGCTGGTGAAGCCTCAGATACACCGCCCGTTCCCGAAAATCCCGGAGCATCCTTAAGAATCCGGCTGCCTTGTCCTGCAGCTCCGGATCTGACAGCTCTTTTCCGATATGGGTCTGTTCCTCTGATCCAGACCGATCTGAATTCCCGTTCTGCCTTTTCTCCGGCATATCCTCCCGTTTTTCCGCATAGTAACACAATGCTCCGTAAAGTCCGCGGCTGTCTGTCTCCGTAAGCTCCCGGTTAAACGCCGCCTTCATCTTTGCCAGCTCCTCCGGCGTAAACCCTCCGATCGGAGACATCAGCACCGCCGCCAGCGGGATATCCTGCATGGGATTATCCAGAATCTTCAGAAGATTTAAAAGGGTACGAACCTCCTTCGCGGAAAAATATCCGGTCTGTGTCTGAGCATAAGCCGGAATCCCCGCCGCCATAAACTGATCCACAAAGGTTTCTGCCCAGCCCTCCATAGTCCGAAGCAGCACCGCAATATCCCGGTAGGAGGCCGTCCGTGTGGCTCCCGTATCCTGGTCGGTAAGCAAAAGACCGGTTTCCGGATCTGTCAGCTCCCGGATTTTCCCGATGATCAGCTTTGCCTCCAGCTCCTTCCCGGTATAAGCCTCCAGCTCCGGATCCTCTTTCTTGGCCTTCCCGGTGTCAAAAAACAAAAGCTCCGTCCGGTAGTCCTGCTCTGCTTCCTGCTTCGGAAATTCCCGTCCGGGGATCAGCGAAGCCGCCTCGTCATAGGTGATCCCGCCAAGACTCTTTTCCATAAGCTGTCCGAAGAAGAAATTGGCGGTTCCCAGCACCTGCTCCCGGCTGCGGAAGTTCTGATGCAGATCAATTTTCTGATACAGGCTGTCCTCTTCCGTATAGGTCCCGTATTTTTCCATGAACAGCTCCGGTCTTGCCTGCCGGAACTTATAGATACTCTGCTTGACATCTCCCACCATGAACATATTGGGCTTCCCGTCCTCCATCCCGGAAATACTGGTGAGGATTTCCTCCTGAATCCGGTTGCTGTCCTGGTATTCATCGATCATGATCTCATAGAAGCCTTCCCGCAGCTCCTTTGCTGTTCCGGACGAATGATATCTGCCGTCCTCCCCCTTTACTGTGAGGATTTCCAGAGCTGCATGGGCCACATCCTGAAAGTCCATGAGATTCCGTTCTTCCTTTGCGGCCCGGTAAGACTCCCGGAACTTCTCCGCCAGTGTCAGTAGTTCTTCCATCGGCGCCGCACAGCCGGCAAGATCCGCCTCCATCTGTTCTTCTGTGCCGAGATCATATTCCGCCGCCAGTTTTCCCATGGACTCCTTCAGGCTCTTCCGGCATTCTGCCAGGAACTCCTTTTTTTCTGCTGAATAAAGAAGGTCCTTTTTCAGTCTCGGCTGACGCATAAAAGCTCCCTTTTCCCGGATTTCGGAGAGCGCCTCTCTCATCTCCTCATAAGTCCCTGCATGAAGCAGCCTCTTTGCATGCCGCGCATCCGACTCGAACATCTCTGCAAAGGGAGGGATTCCTTCCTCCAGGCTCATCTGGCTCATGGCTTCATACCGT
Source organism: Candidatus Paralachnospira sp. LCP21S3_A2 (assembly GCF_052118925.1). Taxonomy (NCBI): domain Bacteria; kingdom Bacillati; phylum Bacillota; class Clostridia; genus Candidatus Paralachnospira; species Candidatus Paralachnospira sp. LCP21S3_A2. Next base: position 163,159 of record NZ_JBQKGG010000004.1, on the reverse strand, counting down.
CTTAAAAAGCTCTCTGCTTCTTCGTGAATCTCCTTCAGAAGAAACCCGGTCCAGAAACCGGTTCCGGAAGATGATAACTCCCGGCGCCATACAGAAAGCTGTTCGCCCGGATCCGGATACGCATCCGCAAAGTCGAACAGCCGAAGAATCAGGTCGCTGATTCCCTCATCTCCTTTTCCGGCTGCATACCGCTCCACAAAATCAAGAAATGCCGGGTTTTTTGCTTCATACTCGGCTTCCAGAAGTGCTTCCGCCGCATCTTCCCGTAAAAGCCGCAGTTCTCCCTGATCTCCGATCCGAAATTCCGGGTCAATGCCCGTAACCGGAAAGTAATTTCGTACCACATACAGACAAAAGCTGTCAATGGTCATGATCTTTGCACGGGGAAGCAGCGCCTCCTGGCGTCTCAGGTTCCGGTCCTTTGGCCGTTCCTCCAAAAGCTCTGAAAGCCTCCTTCCGATCCGTTCCCGCATCTGCCCCGCCGCGGCTCTGGTAAAGGTCACCACCAGAAGCCGGTCAATATCGACAGGCTTTTCCGGATCTGTGATCATGGCCATGATCCGCTCCACCAAAACCGCTGTCTTTCCGCTTCCTGCTGCCGCCGCCACCAGAAGGTTCCGGTTTCTAAGGCCGATGATCTGTTCCTGCTTCGGTGTCCACCTCATCGTTCTGCTCCTCCTTTGCTTCTGCCATCTCTGTCCAGATTTCCTCCGGATTTTTCCGTCTCATCCGGTGATACCGGTATCCTTCCTGCTTCCGGTCAAACCCGCAGGCTTCCTTAAACTCGCAGTACTGGCATCCGTTTCGCTCCTCCCGCTGATACGGTCTTGCCGAGATTTCGCCTGAAGCGATTGCTTTTCCGAAGGTTTTCATCTGCTCCCGCACAAACGCACGGAGCGTCTCAAACTGGGCTCCGGTCAGCTGATGCTTCTCATCAGGCATTCCGTTCCGGTAGGTTGCCGGAATCCACATGGACTCTCCCTCCAGGCTTCTTGCGTCCAGCCGGCGGGCCACAGTGGAAGCTCCGTTAAACACACCCTTCGGCCGCATCGCCCGAAGCACCATGCTGTCAGGGTCACCGCCTGCCTGCTCCCGGTCCAGAATCGGATCCTGGATCTGATAATAAAACATGGCCGCCGGAATGATTTCCTTATCCGGGTGCAGCTTCTGTTCCAGTTCCATGACTGCATCCAGATAAACCACCAGCTGCATCTGCAGACCGTAATAGACTCCTCCCAGGTCAAAATCCGTCCCGCCGGATTTATAATCCATGACCTTCACATACACATGCTCCTCATCTTCGCATACGTCCACCCGGTCGATCTTTCCGCGAAGCTGCATGCTTCCAAGCTCGTCCAGATCGATCCGCATGGCCCGGTTTTCTCCGGATGCGAAATTGAGTTCAAACGCCGCCGGCGTGAAAAATCCGGCACGAAGCTGCTCCCCCAGCGCCCAGAGCGTTTTTTCCGTGATCTGCTCCATACGCTTTTCCAGCCATTTATTCCGCGCCGAGCTTTTCAGGATATTGCTCCCCATATCCGCTGCAGCCCTCGTCATGGCATAGGAGGCAAGAAGCTTTCGGTCAGTTTCTCCCAGCTCCTCGATCGGCATCTCATGCTCCAGTGCTTCCCGGAATGCGATCTCCAGCGCCTTATGGAACACATTTCCCATATCCAGCGCCGCAAACTCAAATTCCCGCCGCTTGACCAGCTCCAGCCCGTAACTCAAAAACTGGGCGTACGCACAGGCCGCATACCGTTCCAGTCTGGTCACACTGCCCCTCAGCGGATCTCCGTAGAGAAGCCGTGCCGTCGTATCTGCGATCCGATCTCCTCGATATACGAAAAAGGCTCCCTCTGCCAGCCGGATCAGTTCCTTTCTGGTATCCGGATCTGCATACAGACAGGTGTACAGCTCTTCCCAGTCTTTCGGTGTTTTCCCGCGTTTCCAGTCCTCCATTCCTCCTGCCAGATACTGAAGCGCCTGCAGCTTTGTGAATACGGGCATCTCCTCCTGCCCCTGCTCCTCCGAAAGCAGCGGAAAGATCCGGTACAGCTGGGTCAGATACGGGGACGGGCTTCGTTTTTCTCCCATTTCATCTGCCGCCGCATAGGAGATCCACAGTTCCTCCGAGGGTTTTGTCACCGTATAATAGAAATAGAACCGGTCGATCCTGCCGCTTTCCCGTCCAGACGGTGCCAGCTTTGCATAGGGGGCCAGCTCCTCCCGGTCCCGCTCCGACAAAAGCCCGCCGCCTCCGCTGCTCTGAGGAATCGCCCCGTCATGGACTCCGATAAAAAACAATACGCGGATATCCTTCAGACGGCTACGCCGCACATCGCCCACCAGAACGCGGTCCATGGCCGCCGGGATCACACCGACCCGGATCTCCCGGCAGCCGGTTTCCAGAATTTCCTTATAGGTCCGTACCGGCAGCACCTGTTCTCCTAAAAGCCCCACGATCCGGTCAAACAGCTCCAGGATCTGTCCATAGGCCTGCTCATATTCCTTGGCATGGCTGTAGGAGCCCTCCTTTTGAAACTGCTCTGCATACGTTTTCAGACGTACCTCCACATTCTGAGATCCAAGGAATCGGTATAAGGCCTCCGTCATGTCCCGTACCGAGGCACCCTTCTTTTTTATGGCCGCCTTCAGCTCCGACAGCGGCCTCACAATTCTCTCCCGTGCCTCATTCAGCTCCTCCAGCCGCACATGCTCTCCGCCCCGGTACAGCTGCTCCCAGGGGCTGTTCCATCGCTTTTCCCCGCGGATTCCAAGGGCAAGCACATAGTTTTCCATTTCATAAAGGGTCTGCTCCGGGAGCATGGAAAATCCGCATTTCATATATCGGAACATAGGCTCATAAGCAAAATCCTTTTCCACGATCTCCAGTGCCGCCCGCAGAAGCTCCACCGCCGGATTCGTGAACAGACTCCGCTTATCGTCCATGAAGACTGGGATCTCCGCTTGCCGAAAGGCCTCCTCCAGAAGCGGCCGATACCCTTCCATATCTCCGCAGACCACGGCAATCTCCCGATAACGGAGATTCTTCTGCCGCACCCGTGCGGCGATCTGGGCCGCCAGCGCTTCTGCTTCCTTTCCGGGAGTGCTCATTCGGATCACGCGGATATGCTCCGGCTTTTCAGCATACTGCACTTCCGAATAGGAAAACAGCTGCTCCGAAAGAGCCTGCAGATCGTTTCTCTTACCAAACCTCGGAGAAACCTCCGGACTCAGGAGAAGGTCCTCCTCCCTCCCGGCGCCGGTTTCCTGTGCCAGCGTCTCCAGTCTGGTGATGGTTTCCGCACTCATGAAGTACAGACCGTCCTTTTCCCGCCCGGCCTGCGCCGCCTCATAAGGAAAGGTCAGTGCCGCCGTTACCCGGTCCGTGCATGTCAGAAGTTTCTCCAGTACCTCATACTGGGCCGGCGTAAAGCCGGTAAAGCCATCCAGCCATACCTCGCTGCCCCGGATTTGTTTTGAACGAGGCAGAACTCGACAGAGAAACGGAAGCAGCTCCTCGGCCGTGATCATGCCCTCGCCCATGGTCTCCCGGAATGCCTGGTATAAAACCTTCAGATCCTCCAGCTTCTGCTTTAGCAGAGGTCGTTTCCCCATCTGCTTTGCCAGTCCGGAAAGCTCTGCTTCCTCCAGACGGTATTGCCCAAGCTCAGAAATCATAGATTTCAGCTGATCAATGAATCCTGCCTTATCGAGCTGTTTTTTGAACACCGTCAGACTTTTTTCCGCCTGGGCACAGGCCCTCCGCAGCAGCAGACTCTTTCCCATATCGTCCAGAACCGTCACCGGCATACAGGAAAGCTCCTCAAAGACCCGGTATGCCAGCCGCTCAAAGCTCACAATGTCGATATTTAAAATACTGTGCCCCGGGTGGAGATCCGTCAGCGCTTTCTGGGTCTCCATGGTGAACTGCTCCGGAACAATCATGATAAAATGACGCTCCGGACAGGACAAAGCCTCCTGTACCAGAGCGTGATTCAGCGCGTATGATTTTCCGGAGCCGGCACTCCCTAAAATGAATCTTAAAGCCATAGATACCTCCTGATTTTTCCTCTCTGCGGGCGCAGACCTCAGACCAGACGCTTCGCGTCTTTCGCTGCTTTTTGCAGCTCGGTCTGAGGTTGTATGGGCGTCACGCCCATACTCGAATACGGAAATCTGTCGGCACAAGTTTTCACTTGGCCGGCTGATTTCCGTATTCTCCTGCGCCCGTGACTGTTAGGACAAGTCGTTGAAGGAACCGATCATTCGTTTGATTTCCTGCATTTCTTTATCGGTCTGGGAGATGGTCTGGGCGCAGGCCAGCAGACGGCGGCTGATCTCTTCGTGTCCTTCGATCTCCTCGATATTTTTTTTGTAGCGAAGCTGATGCTCCAGGCTTGCCCAGAAATCCATGGCCATGGTGCGGATCTGGATTTCAACCTTCATAGGCGTTTTTCCCTTCGAGAAAAATACCGGGATCTCCACGATCATATGATAGCTGCTATATCCGTTGGGCTTGGGATTCTTGATATAATCCTTAACCTTTAAAATCTTGATGTCATCCTGACTGGCCATCAGAGCCGCGATCATATAAATATCATCAATAAATGAACAGATAACCCGGACACCGGCCACATCATGAAGCCCGTTCAGAATATTATCCTCGGTCAGCTCCAGCCCGTATTTCTGAAGCTTCCGGTAAACGCTCATGGGCTTCTTGACTCTGGACTGGATCTTGGTGATGGGATTCCGCTTATAGCGAACGGAAAACTCATCGTCCAGAACCTCCAGCTTGGTCCGCACCTCACGGATCGCACACCGGAACATCATCATCAGATTGGAATAACCGTAAATCTTCCCCTGCATCTGCGTGAAGATCTTCTCCTCCTGCTCATTCAGCAGCAGCTCCTGCATGGTGCCCGGTTCTCCATCCTCCCGGTACTGATATTCTGTTTTTACTTTCTTTATGTTTGTCACCTGTTCCGAATATTCCTTCGTATCTTCCATTTCTGCCCCCGTATCACTCATAAACTTCTATGGTTCCTCATACGTTTTACAAAGCCTTTCAGGAGCCGCCTATGAGTTCCAAAACGAAAATCGTTGTCCTCCGTATGAAAGAACTGATCTATACCGGGATCTTTCTGGCTCTCGGTATCCTCTTGATCATTCTCCTCGTCTGCATGTTTGCGCCGAAAAACCGGACAGTTACCAAAAAGACGGCTTCCGCCCTCTACGAGCCCGGTGTTTATACCTCTGCCCTGGCACTGGGCGAACAGGCTGTCGATGTGGAGGTGACCGTGGACGAAAACACGATTCGTTCCGTCCGCCTGGTGAATCTGGAATCCTCCGTTGCCGCCATGTACCCGTTAATGACTCCCGTCATGGAATCCCTCGCTCCCCAGATTCTGGAAAACCAGAGTCTGTCCGGGCTTTCCTACGACGATAGCACCCGCTACACCGCCCAGATATTGACGGAAGCCGTCGGGCGGGCACTGGAGAAAGCAGAGATAAAATAAATCCGATTATCACGCACGGCACGCCGCAGACACGCCTTGCTCTGCTCGGCGTTTCGCTGCTTCGCAGCTTTCGTCTGCGGCTTACGGGGCGTTCCGCCCCTCTCCTCCGCTAAATCCAGCCCCTGTCAAATAAATTTGCCGGGACTGTCTTTACCGTCCGGTGCCGTGCTGAACTATTTTCGAATATATCTGATCATTCCCGGTCCCAAATTATCTGTGGGCCGGGCAATGAAGCCGTGAAGCTTATAAAATTCTTCCCGGCCCTTGGCACACATGAGATCCAGCATCATCTCGGTTCCTTCCCCGGTCAGTTCCTTCACTTTCTCGATAAGCCGTCCGATGAGCATATGGCCGACACCGAGATGCTGGGCGTTAGGATGAACGATGAGATCCTGAATATAACAGATTACCGCTCCGTCTCCCACCAGACGCCCCATCCCCACCGGTTGTCCGGCGATATACAGACCCAGGGTATAAAGGCTTCCGTCAAGGGCTGCCTGCGCCTGGTCTCTGGTCAGCTTTTTCCAGTTCACCGAGGCACGCAGCTTCAGATATGTATCCACATCAATCCTATTTTCCCGAAATTCCAGCTCATCCATTGTTATTCCACCACATTCTTAATCGAACCGATACCCTCGATGATACATTCCACTTCGTCTCCATGGTTTAAAAACTTCGGCGGCGTAAAGCCCATGCCCACACCGGCCGGCGTTCCTGTCGCGATAATGGTTCCTGCTTTTAACGTGATTCCCTGAGATAATTCCCGGATCACATGAGGGATTCCGAAGATCAGAAGCTCTGTATTGCTGTCCTGCCGCAGCTCTCCGTTGACCTTCGACTGAATGGCCAGCTTCGGCGGGAACGCGAACTCATCTGCCGTCACGATCCAGGGACCCATAGGAGTGAATCCGTCCAGGCTCTTTCCGAAATACCACTGCTTATGACGGGTCTGTACCTGTCTGGCGCTCACATCATTGATAATGGTATAACCGAGCACATACCGGGAAGCATCCTCCTCGGAGACATGCCTTGCGGTCTTTCCGAGAACTACTGCCAGCTCTGCTTCATAGTCCAGACGCTCTACCATGTCGAAATGCCCCTGAATCTTTCCGCCGGGTGCCACAGCCTCCCCGATCCGCTTGGAAAAATACACGGCATAGGGCCGCTCGCCTCCAAAGGCTTCCTCTTTATAGCGGGCCGACTCCTCGGCATGCGCCATGTAATTGATTCCCAGACAGATCATGTCCTGCTTGGGCTCCGGAATGGGCGCCAGCAGCGTAACCTCCGAAAAGGGAACGGCCTTTGCCGGATCGGCATACTCCAGTGCCGCTTTTAAAGCCGGAAGCCCGGTCATCTCCAGTCTGTCGATGAACTGATTCATATCTGCCGCTTCATAGCCGAGAGCCTCGGCGGAGAATACTGCCGTTCCGTCCGATGACAAAACGCCCGGCCTTATCTCTTCGTTGTATCTGTATGTTACAAGCTTCATTCTGATTCTCCTCTCTCCGATCGGCTCTTGCCCTTTTTCTTTTCATGGATTATACTGGATACCGTGAACCTTTTTCGGTTCATGCCCTGCTGGGAACGATCACGCACCTTCTGTGCCGGTTCGTCTCACAGTCTCACACTCTTATGAGAAAAGAAAGGAAGCCGTTTTATGGAAAAAATAGCCAGCTTTACTGTCAATCATTTAACCCTGCTGCCCGGCGTCTATGTCTCCCGGAAGGATCCCATCGGTGACAGCGTCATCACAACCTTTGACCTGCGCATGACCCGTCCCAATTATGAGCCGGTCATGAACACTGCGGAAATGCACACCATCGAGCACCTGGGCGCCACCTTCCTGCGGAACCATCCCGTTTACGGCCCCCGGACCATTTACTTCGGCCCCATGGGATGCCGCACCGGCTTTTATCTGCTGCTTGCCGGTGACTATGACTCCGCCGATATCATACCTCTTATGAAAGAAATGTTCACCTTTATCCGGGATTTCAGCAGCGAGGTTCCCGGGGCAAGAGCCCGCGACTGCGGAAACTATCTGGACATGAACCTGCCCATGGCCAACTACCTGGCAGACCGCTATTTAACCGAGGTTCTGGAAAACATCGATGGATCCAGACTGGTTTATCCGGAATAACATGATGTGATTTTTTCTGATACCGGATTACTCCGCACTTCGTGACTCTAGTATCACACGTTCTGCTTTTCCCAGCCGCTGTCAATCTTCCTGATCAGCTCATCAAAGCTCTTCAGACCGCTTAAAGCATCATAAGCTGCTACGCAGGACGCACCGGTTCCGGTGGCAAGCTGAAGGCATCTCTCTCTGCCGTATCCAAGCGTCACCGCATATAAGAATGCCGCAATCGTCGTATCGCCTGCCCCGGTTCCGGAAAGCACCTGATCCGGTACATAGCTCTTCTCAAAGGATCTTGCTCCTGCCCAGTCCTCCGGCTCCAGAACCAGCCCGCCGCCAATCTTTGCCAGACGGTCTGCGTCTCCTGCTGCCAGATATAAGCCCTTATATCCGCATTTCACCAGAACCACACCAGCTCCCCAGCCGATCAGTGTTTCCGCCAGAGGCCTTACATCACGCTCGATGTCCAGAAGCCCGATCATATCACCGTTTTCCGCTTCCGCATACATCTTTTCATATTTATCCCTGTCCAGATAAAACAGCAGTTCCTCGATACTGGGTTCAAAGAAGTCCACATTGGGACACATACGGCGGATAATATCCTTCCAGTCCTCTTTTCCGCTCTCACACTCCGGATCTACCGCACACATATCCACGGAGGTTGCGATTCCGGCCGCCTTTGCCTCCTCCAGCATGGCAATGCAGCCCGCTCCGCCGTTTAAGTATAACAGACGGCTCACCGGCGGATATCCGTAATGAAAGATCTGGTTTGTTTCATAAAGAGCCGGAGCCACGTCCTCCTTGCGGAAGGTATTTCCCGCACAGGGATCATGTAAAAACATCCGGTCAATTCCGGGCGGTGTCAGGGCAATGGAATAAGAAGTGGAGATCTCCGGATCCACGATCAGGTCTCCGGCTGCACCGTACTGATCATAAAACTTCACAATGATGTCACCCAGCACGTCCTTTCCCACCTTGCCGACGGTCCGCACCTTTGCTCCCAGCACCTTTAAGCCGAGCCCCGTATTGGTAACAGCTCCGCCGGGATGAATGTCCATGCCCTCCATGTGAACGACCTTTCCGGGCACAAACACCTCATCCACCGATTTTGCCTTCTTCTTGCTCTCAAACACCGGCGTAATATCCAGGGTCAGGGTTCCTGCCACGATAATGCCGTTTCTCTTCGTTGTTTCCATAAAATGCTCCTTCCACACCGGGTTCCGGTTTTTCACTCTCCCGCCGGCGATTTTCTTGTTATCGATAATTCTCAGATCTGATTCTGCCGTCTGTTTCACGGCTCTATTTTCGGCTGCGAACCTGTACGTTTGTACATTTCTGCTCCGTTCTTCCCATCAGGCATTGCTTCTGTCATCTCAGAAATGACAGGACTGCCAGGACAAGCAGGTGCAGGGGATAAAATACATAAAATGAATATTTCCAGACCAGCCCCGCCGTCTTTCCCTCCGGCGTCCATCCCTTGTTTCCATTATAAAACAGGATCGGCAGAAATGCCAGTACCCCGAATGGCTCCAAGCCACCCATGAGCACCATGACGATTCCTGTGCTGAGCAGCATGGGAACCGGACGGAACCGGAAAAAGTAAAACAGAAAAATGAGAAGCACGCCCTCTGCTCCGTAATCGCACCCGGTCAGATACCCCAGACACATCATGGATATCAGCGCCATGATGGCATAGATGGGCTGGACATTTCCCACAAACCGGTTATACAGATATAAAAGCAGCAGGCCGATGAACAAGGTCACGCCCACGTTCTGATAGCCGGGATAAAACCAGGTTCCGCAAAGGAACAGATCAAAGGGGATCTCCGAGATCAGAGCAAACGCCCCTATGCGGATCAGGTACTTTTTAATATCACCGGTGTGGAAAAAGCCCTCCACCAGAAGAAAACAGTACAGGGGAAAAGCGATCCGTCCGATGATCCGAAACCACTTCCAGATCTCCCAGTCTACATTACAGCGCCCCAGATAAATGCCAACATGATCAATGAGCATGGACACCATGGCGATCCATTTTAACGCCTGCGCGCTGAGTCCGAGCCTACCTCTCATCTGCTGCCTCCGTTTCACCGACTAAAATGACTGTGCTCCTCGGTGCCAGCGTGATCTGCTCCGGATCGGCAAGTGGTTCCATGCAGATCCCATTCTTTTCCTCCCTGGCCGTGTCCACCTCCAGACGCCACACACCTCCGGTATGAGGCAGGTCAAAGGTATGAGGCTCCCAGTGCATGTTGATCAGCAGATACACATCGGAATCGTCCCCGTATTTCCCGCAGTAGAGAAGCCCGGCCTGGCGGCTGTAGGTCTCATACTGAGGATACCAGGGGGATTCTCCGTGAACCGAAAAGTCCGGACAGCCCACGCCCCTGTAATCCGTTCCCCGAAGCACTCCGTTTTTCCGGATCATGACATGCTCCCGGCGGAATGCCAGCATAAACCGGGCAAAGGATAACAGATCCTCCTGGAACCGTCCCAGCTTCCAGTTCACCCAGCCCGTCGGGTTATCCTGGCAGTAGGCATTGTTATTTCCATCCTGAGAATTTCCCCTCTCATCTCCCGCCAGAAACAGCGGAACTCCCTGGGCCATGGTCAAGAAGACCCATGCATTGCGCAGCTGCCGCTTCCGGAGCTCCAGGATCCTTTTCTTTTTCACCGGTCCCTCTGCCCCGCAGTTCCAGCTGTAATTATAATCCGGACCGTCTTTTCCGTTTTCCCCGTTGGCTTCATTATGCTTCCGGTCATAGGACACCATATCATACATGGTAAACCCGTTGGTATTGGCCATAAAATTGACTTTTCCACCCCTCCGAAGCTCCGTGACAGCCTGCCCGAGACTGTTCTCGTCTCCCTTTAAGAACCGCCGCATATCATTCTGAAAGTCATCCTTATAAACCGCAAAGGTATTTTCCCGTCCTTTGGGCACCTCTCCCGCCGCACCGGAAAACAGCTTGATATCCGTCAGGGCCGGATCGGAAAGCACCGCCTGAAGGTCATAGGTGCCGGCCAGGTGAAGGCCGTCCACATGAAATTCATAAACCCAGTAATGCAGGCAGTCCAGCAGATACGGTGTCTTTGTTTCCGGTTCAAAATAAAGCTCCGCACAGACCTCCATGCCAGCCTCATGACAGTCATGAACAAACCTCCGAAACTGAAGATCTGCCGGCTCTGCATTCCTTCCATGAACGCAGAAGGCCGCCTTCGGTGCAAACCGGTCTGCCGGTCCGTAGCCCCAGTAATTTAATTTTCCCTCGGTCCTTCCGTATTCATAGGCCTGATGGGCTTTCACAGGCAAAGCCTCCCGAAACTCATAAGGCAGCTGCAGCTCGATCATGGTCACGCCAAGGCTCTTCAAATACGGAAGCTTTTCCAGAATTCCCGCAAAGGTCCCTTTTTTCTTCACACCGGAGGATACATGCTTTGTAAATCCCCGCACATGCAGACGGCAGATCACCGTATCCGCCATGGAAATTCCCGGCTTCTGATCTGCTTCCCAGGAAAAGCTGTCCGCCGGAAACCCATACCGTTTTTCTTCTCCCGGTTCTCCCCAGGTTTCCCGTCCGGCCGTGCGTACCGCATGATCATCCGCCATAAATACACCGTCCACTGACAGACGGTACTCGTACTTATCCGGATCAAATCCGGATAAATCCATATAGCGGATCTGCCCCAGCCGGTTGGCCTCCGGGAACGGAATCACCCGCTCCTCCTGCGCTTCTCCGGTCCGATACAGATGAAGGGCCGCGTTCCCCTCCTTTTCCGAAGAAAAAGCGATGTGTACGAACCCCCGCTCCCGTAATGTGCCCAGCGGAAAGGGCTTCGCCTGCTTCTCAATCTGAATCTCTGTCAAAACCGCCCTCCATTTCCCCGGCTGCGATCCGCTCTGCCAGATCCTCCAGATAAACCCACCGGTCCATTTTTTCTTCCAGTGCCTGCTCCAGTGCCTCTTTTTCTACGGTAAGCTTCCGGAGCGCACTGTAATCGGAAGCCGATGCTTCGATCTGGGCTTCCTTTTCCGCAATGTTATCCTCCAGGTCACGGATCTCGCTCTCGATGGACTCAAACTCTCTCTGCTCCTGGTAGGTAAATTTTAACTTTTTCGGTCCCTTTTTCCAGCTTTTTTTCGCCGTCTCTGTATCTCCCACCGGACCGACTGCTTTCGTTCCGCCAGGACTTCCGTTCGTACTGCCTCCGATTTTCTTTCCGTCATGTTCTCCGGCTTCTTCCGCAGCCGTACGCTTTTCCGCACAGGCCAGTTCATAGTCGGTATACCCGCCTTCATACTGGACAAGCCTGCCGTTTTCAAAGGCAAAGATCCTTCTTGCGATCCGGTCTAAAAAATACCGGTCATGGGACACGGTGATCACGATCCCCGGAAAGCTGTCCAGATAATCCTCCAGGATCATCAGCGTCCGGATATCCAGATCATTGGTGGGCTCATCCAGGATCAGCACATTGGGAGCTTCCATGAGTACCCGCAGGAGATACAGCCTCCGCCGCTCGCCGCCGGAAAGCCGGTCAATCGTGGTATACTGCATGGACGACGGAAATAAAAACCGTTCCAGCATCTGGGATGCGCTCACGCTTCCGTCTGCTGTCACCACATACTCTGCCGCATTCCGGATATAATCAATGACCCGCAGGCTCATGTCCATATACTCATTTTCCTGAGAAAAATATCCCAGCCGTACGGTCTGTCCGATGACGATCTCTCCGGCATCAGGCTGTTCTTCTCCCATGATCAGCTTCATCAGCGTAGACTTTCCGCAGCCGTTGTTTCCAACGATCCCGATCCGGTCATTCTTCAGAAAAATATAAGTAAAATTCTCAAACAGCGTCCGGTTTCCGTAGCCCTTGGACACGCCATGAAGCTCTACCGTCGTTTTTCCCAGACGGCTGGAAACGGAACTCATCTCCACCTGACCGTCCTGCACCGGAGCTTCCCGGTCCCGCAGTTCCTCATACCGCTTAATGTGCGCCTTCTGCTTGGTGGAACGCGCTCTGGCGCCCCTCTGGATCCAGGCGATCTCATTGCGCAGCATGCTCTGGCGCTTCCGCTCCGACGCCTGTGCAATGGAAAGCCGCTCCTCCTTCAACGCAAGGAAGCCCGAATAATTGGCATGATAGCTGTATAATTTGCCCTGATCCAGCTCCACGATCCGGTTGGAAACACTGTCCAGAAAATACCGGTCATGTGTCACCATGATCAGTGCGCCGCGGAACCGTTTCAGATAATCCTCCAGCCAGCCCGCCATAGCCGCATCCAGATGGTTTGTAGGCTCGTCCAGGATCAGAATATCCGCCGGGGCAAGCAGCACCGATGCCAGCGCCACACGCTTTCTCTGCCCGCCGGAAAGCTCTCCCACCGGCTGAGAGAAATCCGGGATCTCCAGGGTATTGAGCATGCTCTTTGCCTGGCTTTCGATATCCCACCGGTTCTGCTCCGTCACATTCCCGTCAAGGACTGCCTCCAGCACGGTCTGCTTTCCGTCAAACACCGGCGTCTGGGGCAGGAACCGGATCTGAAGCCCGTTTCCTCTTGTCACAGTTCCCTCGTCCGGCTCCTCCAGCCCCGCCGCGATCCGGAGAAGCGTACTTTTTCCCGTTCCGTTGATTCCGATGATTCCGACCTTCTCTCCCGTTCCGAGGGAAAACGCCGTGTGGTCGAACACCAGCCGCTCGGTATAGGATTTGGTCAGATTCTCCATAGTCAAAAGGTTCATAAGTCAATCTCCAGCTCTACCGGGCAATGGTCGGAGCCCATTACCTCCGTATGGATAGAAGCGCTTTTCAGCCTGTCCTTCAGGCACTCCGATACGCAGAAATAATCAATCCGCCACCCGGCGTTTTTCTCCCTGGCCTTAAACCGGTAGGACCACCAGGAATAAACTCCCTCCGTGTCCGGATAAAAATACCGGTAGGTGTCAATAAAACCGGCGTCCAGAAGCTCCGAAAACTTTGCCCGCTCCTCATCCGAGAAGCCGGCATTCTTCCGGTTTGTCTTCGGATTTTTCAGATCGATCTCCTGATGAGCCACATTTAAATCCCCGCAGAAGATCACCGGCTTTTCCATCTCCAGGCTCTTTAAATACGCACGGAACGCATCCTCCCAGGTCATGCGGTAAGGCAGCCTTGCCAGCTCGTTCTGGGAATTTGGCGTGTAGCAGGTCACCAGATAATACTCCGGATATTCCAGTGTTAACACCCGTCCCTCCGTATCATGCTCCGCGATCCCGATCCCTCTCCGGACCGAAAGCGGCTCCTCCTTCACAAACACCGCAGTCCCGGAATACCCCTTTTTTTCCGCATAATTCCAGTACTGGTGATACCCCGGAAGCTCCAGATCGATCTGTCCTTCCTGCAGCTTCGTCTCCTGCAGGCAGAACGCATCGGCGTCCGCTTCCTTAAAATATTCTAAAAATCCCTTGCCCACACAGGCCCGCAGCCCGTTGACATTCCAGGAAATCAGTTTTTTCATGACGTTTTTCTCCCGTCCGTTTTCCAATTTCGGGCAATCCGATTCCTGTCCCGATATCTTTTTATTATACCCTATCTGAGAAAGAGCGGCAACTGAAAGTTTCGGGAGAAATCCGGCCGGAAAATTCTCGAAACTTTCAGGATTTTCCCGGTTCTTTCATTTTCCCTCCCCTTGCAACTTTCCTCAATGCGTGTTAAAATATAAAATTGGAGTTTGTATATCTACTCCAAGCATCTTACAGAAAGGAACGTGTACTAAATGACAAAAATAGATATTTTTTCCGGCTTTCTTGGTGCCGGAAAGACCACTCTGATCAAAAAACTGATTGCCGAAGGCTACAAGGGTGAAAAGCTGGTCCTCATCGAGAACGAGTTCGGTGACATCTCTGTAGATGGCGGCTTCTTAAAGGATTCCGGCGTTGAAATCACCGAAATGAGCTCCGGTTGCATCTGCTGCTCTCTGGTGGGCGATTTCCGTGAATCTCTCCACAAGGTCATCGACCAGTTCCATCCGGACCGGATCCTCATCGAGCCCTCCGGTGTCGGAAAGCTGTCTGATGTGATCAAGGCTGTTCAGAACGTTGCCTCCGACGATGTGGTATTAAACGGCTTTACCACCGTTGTGGACGCCTCCAAGGCAAAAATGTATATGAAAAACTTCGGTGAGTTCTTCAATAACCAGATTGAAAATGCCGCCTGCATCATTCTTTCCAGAACCGACGGCATCAGCGAGGAAAAGCTGGATACCGCTCTGTCCATCATCAGGGAAAAGAATCCCGAAGCCGTTGTGATCACAACGCCCTGGGATAAGCTCTCCGGTGCTTCGATCCTGGAAGCCATCGGCCGGGAAACAACACTGAAAAAGACTCTGGCCGGCATGCTGAGCGAGGCTGAGGAAGAGGACGTATGCCCCGTATGCGGCGGCCATCACCATGACCACGACCATCATCATGACCATGACGAGCATGAGCATTGCTGCGATCATGACCACGATCACGATGAGCATGAGCACCACCATGATCACGACCATGATGACCACGATCACTGCTGCTGCGGTCATGACCATGATCATGAGGGACATCATCATCACCATCATCACGGCCATGACGCCGACGAGGTATTTACAAGCTGGGGCGAGGAAACTGCTCACAAGTTCACCGAGGAGGATCTCAACTCCATGCTCACTGCTCTGGAGGATTCCGAGAAGTACGGTATGATCCTCCGCTCCAAGGGCTTTGTTGCCGCCGCAGATGACGGTGACTGGATCTACTTTGACTATACCCCCGGCGAGATCAATATCCGCCGCGGCAGCGCAGACGTGACCGGACGGATCTGCGTCATCGGTTCCAAACTCCGGGAAAATGAATTAAAGGAGCTGTTCCGTCTTGGCTAAACGAAATGAACCTCAGGAGATTCCCGTATATCTGTTCACCGGCTTTCTGGAAAGCGGAAAGACCTCCTTTATTCAGGAAACGCTGGAGGATCCCCGCTTCAACGACGGCGAGCAGACACTTCTCCTCCTCTGCGAGGAAGGCGAAGTAGAATATGATTTCAGTAAATTTGCTTCCCAGAACGTGACCTGTGAGGTTCTCGAAGATGAGGAAGATTTGAACCCGGTCAACCTGGAAATGCTTCTTGCAAAATCCGGAGCAACCAGAGTGGTATGCGAGTACAACGGCATGTGGATGATCACCGATTTCTACGCTGCCATGCCGGAGAGCTGGGCGGTCTATCAGGAATACTGCTTTGCCGACGCCCGCACCATCATGGGCTACAATGCCAACATGCGCCAGCTCACGTTTGACAAGCTGCAGAGCTGCGAACTCATAGTCTTTAACCGGTTCGACAAGTCCATGGATCAGATGGAATTCCATAAAATGGTCCGGACGGCTTCCCGCCGTGCCCAGATCGTCTATGAGCATGCGGACGGCACCACCGAGTATGACGAGATCGAAGATCCCCTGCCCTTTGATATCAACGCTCCCATCATTGTCATCAACAATGAGGATTATGCTATCTGGTATCGGGACATGTCAGAGGATCTGAAAAAGTATGAGGGCAAGACCGTCATGTTCACGGGACGCGCCTTAACCCGCCGCACGGCCTCCAATTTCTTTATCATCGGCCGTCATGTCATGACCTGCTGCGCTGCTGATATGCAGTTCGCCGGTCTGGTCTGCTGCTGGGACAAGAACAAGATTGCTCAGTTAAAGAATGACCAGTGGGTAACCGTCACTGCCACCGTCAACCGCAAGTTCCATACCGCCTACGGCGGCCGCGGCCCGGTTCTTACCGCAAAAGATGTGGTCAACGCAAAAATGCCGGAACCTCAGGTAGCAACGTTCTATTAAAAGCCCTTTCGTTTCATAGGTTTTCTTTTACGCCAAAACCGCACCGGATCTCTCCGGTGCGGTTTTGTTTGGGTTGGGTATATTTGAAAAAGACTTAGAAGCAGGTATAAGCGCCGTCAACGATGATGTCGCTGCCGGTGGTGTAGCCGGAAGCATCGCTTGCCAGATACAGGATTGCGGGAACCAGCTCTTCGGGCTTGCCCATTCTGTGCATCGGCATTAACGGTGTCCATGCATCCTTTAACTCCTGGGGAGTATCAACGGACATGGGTGTTGCGATATATCCCGGGCTTAAGCTGTTTACGCGGATTCCGTAGGGAGCCCACTCCAGAGCCAGAGAACGTGTCATATGCATAACGCCTGCCTTGGAAGCATTGTAGGAGCACTGCCACTGAGGAATATTTGCGATGGTGCCGGACATGGAAGCCATGTTGATGATGCTTCCGTGGATGTTGTTGTCAACCATGATCTTTGCTACGGCACGGGCCATGATGTACTCACCGGTCAGGTTTACATCAATAACCTCTCTCCAGTCCTCAACGGTTGCTTCAAAGGTGCTCTGATGCTTGCAGATACCGGCATTGTTGAATACCACATCAATATGACCGGACTTCTTCATGATCTCAGCCAGAGCTGCGTCAACGTCAGCTTCCTTTGTTACGTCTGCACGTACAAAGTAGCATTTTCCGCCGGCTTCTTCGATCAGCTTAATGGTCTCATCTGCATTGCTTCTTGCGATGATGACAACCTCAGCACCTGCCTTGGCAAGGCCGATTGCTACGGTCTGACCGATTCCGCGGCCGCCGCCGGTTACGATAGCAACTTTTCCGGATAAACCGAATACTTCGTCTAAATAGCTCATAATATTCTCCTTTTTATAATGAAATGTTCTTCATGTACCCGTTTTTACAGGACGCTTTGCCGAATCAGGCTTTATTCTGCATCCTTGTTGATCCTGATCACGCCCTTAACGATGTCAGCCTTCTTTGTGATGCTGTCATCCATGGCCTGCTGCGCATCATCCAGATCATAGATATTGGTAACGATCCCCTTTAAGTTTACCTTTCCGGAAGCAACTGCTTCAATAGCCATCGGGTAAATATGACGATAACGGAATACCGTCTTGAAGGTCAGCTCCTTATCAAGCGCCAGGCTGATGGGCAGTGTCAGCTCACCGGTCTTGGAATAGCCGACTAACACGATGGTCGCACCCTTCTTTGTGCACTGGATTGCCTGTCTTGTGGTGATCTCGGTTCCCGCTGTCTCGATGACAAGATCAGCACCCTTGCCGCCGGTGAGACGCTTCACCTCTTCCACCATATCAACTTCCTTGCTGTTGATCACGCCGGTTGCACCAAGCTCCATGGCCTTTGCCAGACGCTTCTCCATGATATCAACCACATAAACCTTGGAAACGCCCATGGCCTTGCATGCCATCATGGAAACCAGACCGATACAGCCGGAACCGGTCACAACGGCAGTCATGCCTGCCTGTGCGCCGCCCTGTCTTGCTGCATGGAAGCCGACAGCCAGAGGCTCGATCAGCGCGCCCTCCATGGTGCTTACGTTATCGGGAAGCTTGAAGCACAGGTCTGCTTCATGAGCCACATACTCCTGGAATACACCGTCGACGGGCGGTGTTGCAAAGAATACTACATCGGGGCAGAGGTTGTACTTGCCCTGCTTGCAGAATTCACAATGTCCGCAGGTCTTTCCGGGCTCCAGAGCAACCCGGTCTCCCACCTTCAGATTGGTTACATTTTCACCGACTTCAACAACTACGCCTCCGGGCTCATGTCCCAGTACAAAAGGCGGTTTTACCACATAGTCACCGATGGCTCCGGTCTCGTAGTAATGGATATCGGAACCGCAGATGCCAACATAGTCCAGCTTTACCAGAACCTCATCTGCCTTGGGTGTCGGGATATCCCGCTCTGTAAATCCCATCTTCCCGATTCCTTCCATGACTGCTACTTTCATCTTGCCTTCCATGGCCTGTCCTCCTTTACTTCTATCAAAAGTCTACACAAAACTTTTATAAAGTCCTTTATTTAAGTGTCTATATTATCCCACCGACCGGAATAATTGTCAAGTGTTTTGTGTTTTTTTCTTTCTCTAACGGATCTGTTCAAAATACTCTTCCACAAAACGGATCCCGGCCCCGATGGCTGCCGCCTCATGCTTGTAGCGGCCGGTACGCACATAGCCGGTCTGGCTCTGGAAAATCCGGTATGCCGCCATTTTCATCTCCAGCTCTTCCATATAATCCTCCATATAGCCGCCCACATAGCCGCCCAGGATCACATCACAGTCAAAAGCCATCCGCAGGTTGGTGATGGCAATGGCCAGATACTCCAGGTATTCCTCCCACGCCTTTACAAAGTCCTCTTTTTTCTCCAGAAGCCCACGGAAAAACGCATCCAGATCATCTCCCGCCTGTTCCGCCAGTACCTTGGCTGCACAGTAGGAATCCATACAGCCCTTTTTTCCGCAGTAGCAGGGGCGTCCGCCCGGAACCAGCGTCATGTGCCCGAACTCAGCACTTCGGTAGTTGCTGCCCAGATAGATCCCTCCGTTCAGATAGATGGCTCCTCCTACGCTGTTGCTCAGGGACAGATACACCGTATCCGGACCCGTTCCGCGAAGCTCCGCATAGGCGGCTGCATTGGCATCGTTGCGGAAGCTGGTCTTAAAGGGAATGTATTCCGCAATCTTTGTCAGATCAAACTCTCCCAGCTTTAATACATGAGACTGAAGGATCCTCTGATGTTCCTCGTCCACGATTCCCGGAATAGAAATCCCCACACCCAGGATCTTTTCCCTGCTGATCTGGCAGCGCTTTAAAAACAGCTCCAGCAGGCTCCCCAGGTTCTGATAATACGCAGCCTTATCCTCAAAGGCACAGCGGATCCGCTTTTTCTGCCGCACAGTACCGGCTGCGTCCAGAAGGACAAAGCTCACATGATTTCTTGTGATGTCCAGTCCCAGCGCGAACCTCGCCCTTGATTCAATCGACAGGACCTTTGCCTTTCTGCCTCCGGTGGATTCATATTCCCCGGATTCGGTGACGATCCCCTCTTCGATCAGCTCCCGTACCCGCTGAAGCACCGTCGGCATGGAAAAGCCCAGCGCCGATGCCAGCTCCTGCTTGGAAGCTGTTCCATGATGATAGATGTATTTTGCGATGCGGATCTTATTAAGGCGCTTCATCTCTGCATTGCTTGCCTTCTGTTCCATGCTTCCAACCCCTTTATTCTGTCTGCCCTGTGAAGTCCAGTACCTTTCGGTATGCCATCGGCCCGCCGAACAGATCCAGTGCACTTCCGATGGTCACATCCACATGATTCCGCCCCAGTATCCTTACCAGCTCCAGATCAGAAAATCCACTGACGCCGCCCGCGTATGTCACCGGGATCTCTGTAAATCCGCCAAGTACCTCCAGCAGCTCTCTGTCTACACCGGAGGCCTTTCCTTCCACATCCACCGCATGGATCAGAAACTCGCTGCAGCTCCCCGAAAGCTGCTTTAAAACTGCTTCATTCACCGGAAGCTCCGTATACTTCTGCCACCGGTCTGTGACGATCCGGTACTGCCCGTCCTTTTTCCGACAGCTCAGATCCAGAACCAGCCGCTCTTTTCCCACGGCATGGATCATCTTTTCCAGATTTTTTTCCTGAAGCCTTCCGTCTTTAAAAACATAGGAGGTCACGATCACCTGAGATGCTCCCATATCCAGAAATGCTTCTGCATTCTCCGCATTGACCCCTCCGCCCAGCTGAAGTCCGCCGGGATAGGCGGAAAGAGCCAGCGCTGCCTGCGCCTTCGTTGCCTCATAATAGTCCGATCCCGCCGGATTCAGCAGAATCACATGACCACCCCGAAGCCCGTCCCTTTTATAAAACTCCGCATAAAAGGCAGCATCCTGCTCCGCCACAAAGTTCTCCTTTGCCGCACTGCCTGCGTCACGGAGACTTCCGCCCACGATCTGTTTTACTTTTCCGTTATGAATGTCGATGCACGGTCTGAATCGCATGATTTTGCTCCTTGAACTATTTTTATTTCTATAAAAGAAAACCCGGGTCAGAAACATGATTTCATGTTTCCGGCCCGGGTTCCAGTTATCCGTATTTCCGTCATATTATGATCGGGATTTTTCATCCGCCGATCCGTTAAATCTCATTTCCGGAAGTGTTCCGCTGCCCGGCTCTCTGTCCGGAATCCTCGGCCGCCTTCATTATAACACGGATCCGCTTATAAATCAAAATGGTTATGAAGGATACCACAAATCCTTTTAACAGATTAAACGGCAGCACGGCCAGCAGCACAAAGCTCCAGATCCCGGTGATCGCCGGGTTCACAGCAGTTCCCATGCCGATCAGGCCCGCAAGGCTGTCACTGGAGAACAGGTGCAGTACATTCATCAGGATCACTGCCACTGCAAGGATTGCGATCTCCACCAGCACCCCCATCAGAATCGGATGGGCGCCTTTTTCCTTTCCATAGAAGAAAAAGATCGGAAAAGCGACTGCCACGGTAAACAGACCCATAACCAGGAAGCCATGCCATGCCCCCTCAAAGGCCTGGGCATAGGTCGGCAGCAGGACGTAGGCATTTAAGAAGCAGCCGACCGCCGCCATGGTCAGTGTTCCCACCAGCAGTCCGAGGATCGCACCTTTCTTGGTCCGGTTCTTCATGTAGATCAGAGACGCCGGGATCACCAGTGCACAGCCGATCAGCAGGTTTGCCCAGTCGCCGACACCCATGGTGGTCGATCCTTTTAAGAGCAGCTTCAATACGATCTTCAATGCTTCAATGATAAATCCGGCCGCCGGTCCCATGGAAAATGCTCCCACAAGCACCGGGATCTCGCTGAAATCCAGCTCATAAAACGGCGGTGCAAACCAGAGCGGGAACTCCAGATACATAAGGACTGCGGCAACTGCGGACAGCACCGCGATGGTCACCAGATTTTTTACACTGAGCAGCTTTGTTTGTTTCATGTTTTCCTCCTGACTGTTCTTCCTGTTTGTTTCCCTTTTTCAAAGGAACGCCAGAGGATTGTATGCGGCAAACGCTTTTCTTTCATACTAAAAGCCCCGGTATACGTTTTCGTATCCGGGGCTGATTTCCGTTTTTCCAGGCGGTTTTATTTCTCTCTATACGCCTGTGTGCACTGCATACTTTCTTCTCTCATCCAGACTATACTGTCGGTTCCGGAATCACACCGGATCGGCTGCTTTTCGCAGTTCGCGGACTGTACCGCCGGTGGGGAATTACGCCCCGCCCCGAAGAACAATTATTTTATTTTTACGTGGACTAGTATAACACCGATCACCGGATCGTGCAACACCTTTTCTCCTCTTTTTCATATAGTAAACTGAGGCGGCTTCTGCCGTCCATCGAATCTGGGAGGTATTTTTATGGCAACTTTTTACAATCAGGCCACGCTTTCATACAACGGAACCAGTACTGCATCCAACATCACCGCCGGTGAGATCATGGACGCTCTGTCGGTTACCAAAACCGCCCTGTCCACGATCTACCGCCCCGGCGACTCCACCACCTATGTGATCAGCATCGTCAATACCAGCGCAGCCGCCTTTTCCGGACTGACGCTGTCCGACGATCTCGGTGCGTATGCGTTTGGCGGGCAGACCTTAACGCCCCTCACTTACCGGGAGGGAACGCTTCGTTATTACTCCGGCGGCATTCTTCAGCCAACCCCTGTCATCACCGCCGGTCCGCCACTGACCGTCACCGGCCTTACCATTCCCGCCGGAGGCAATGCGATCCTGGTCTATGAAGCAGAAGCCAACCAATCTGCACCGCTTGATCCGGAGGGCACGATCACCAATACCGCAACGGTATCCGGTGAATCCCTGGGCACTCCGATCCAGGCATCCGAGACCATTGCCGTCTCCACCACACCGGTTCTTTCCATCACGAAATCCCTGCAGCCGGCGACAGTGACGGAAAACAGTCAGATCACCTATACCTTTATCATCGAAAATACCGGAAATACCGAAGCCGGTGCCGGGGATCTTGTTTCCGTCACCGACACCTTTACGCCTATCCTGAAATCCATTGCAGTCCAGTACAACGGAGTTTCCTGGACTTCTCCCGAGGACTATCTTTATGATACGGAAACCGGTTTGTTCTCCACTGTTCCCGGCCGGATCACCGTTCCGGCGGCTTCCGCCAAGGCAGATCCCGAAACCGGGCGATGGACGGTGACACCTGGAATCAGTGTGGTAAAAGTGAGCGGGCGGATCTAACAGATAAACGGCGATGCGGGCATGTTTTCAAACTGCCGCACCGCCGTTTAGGCGTCAGTGATTCAGAAGCCTTCCCACACGGGCTTTCCGGGATAGATTTTTGCCTCTTCCTCTCCGCGAAGCACCCGCAGGGCTCCCGCTGCCATGGCTTCCTGCTCAAACTCTCCGGGATAGGAGGTCACGGGAGCGATCCAGCCGCAGCTTTCCTTTATGGTTGCTTCTACTTCGGGAAAGCGCAGCAGACCGCCGGTTAAAAGAATACCGTCCACCTTTCCCCGGAGAACGGCTGCCATGGAGCCGATGTATTTTGTAACCTGGTAGATCATGGCCTTCCAGACGCGGACCGCTTTTTCATCCCCCTGCTCCACCATGGCATGAACCGTATCGGAGTTGGAGGTTCCGAAATAGCTGCTGAGACCGCCCTCCTGGCTACAGAGCCGTTTCATCTCCTCCGGCGTTTTATCCCAGAAGGAACGGATAAGATCTGTCACGGCCATGGAGCCCATTCTGGTCGGTGTAAACGGCCCCTCGCCGCCTCCGGCATCGTTTCCGTCGATCATTCTGCCCTTTTCATGGGCAGTGATCGAGATTCCTCCATCGATGTGGCAGACAATAAAATTACAGTCCTCATAACGCTTTCCCATGGTCTTTGCATGGCGTCTCGCTGTGGCTTTCAGATTCAGCGCATGGGACACGGCACGGCGGTAAACACCATCCACACCGGTGATCCGCGCCAGATCACAGAGCTCATCCACAATGGGCGGATCCATCATGATCATGATCCCGCCGTACTTCTTATGGAGTGCATCCGCCATCTGAACGCCCAGCATGGACGAATGATACAGACCGCCCTTTGCCGCCCTGGTATCCGCGATCAGGCGGTCATCAATCTGATAAATCCCGCCGGGAACTGCATAACAGCCGCCGCCCCGTCCGACAATGGCATCAATTCCATGAAGATCAATGTTTCCATCCTCGATGAATTTATGAACCACCTCCATACGGTAATCAAGCTGATCATTGATCGTCGGAAACCTGCTTAATACCGATGAATCATGGAACACATCCTCTGTAAACACACAGGTATCATTTTCAAACATCGAAAGCTTTGTTGAGGTTGAACCTGGATTGATCACCAGGATTCTGTAATTTTTCATATCCATTTCCTTTCCGTTGTCCTTCAAAATTCTTCCGTTATGATTCTGAATCCTTTATTTCCAGAAATCTGTTTCCTGCTTCAGATTTATATTCTTTACATAAAATACCGGATTTTTTCCGGTCCTTCTCTGTTTCTCAAAATCCGTCAGTGCCCGTTTGACTGTTCCGGATAAAAGCAGGAGCACCGGAATGTTGATAAGCGCCATGACGCCCATGAGCACATCGGAAATGTTCCATAACAGATCCATTTCCATGCCTGCACCAATAAATACCACCGCCGCGCAGACCAGCCGAAAGCCGTTCATAAACCGCTTACTCGGGACTTTCTTATGAATATAGGCCAGCAGATTGTCACAGTAAAAGCAGTTGCCAAGCAAGGTCGTAAAGGCGAACATGATCATGGACACCGTCAGAAAGATCGGCCCGAAGCTTCCCAGGGATTCCTGAAGCGCCGCCTGGATCCAGGGCGCCCCCTGGAGCTCTGCTGTCGGTTCGATGCCGGAGGACAGCCCCATCATGGCCGTTGCCGTACATAATAACAGCGTATCAATAAACACCGAGATCATCTGAACCAGCCCCTGTTTGATGGGATGGCTCACACTGGCCGATGCCGATGCATTGGGCGCCGAACCGATCCCGGCTTCGTTGGAATACAGGCCGCGGCGGATTCCCTGCATCATGGCAGAGCCTGCAAAGCCGCCGAAAATGGCCCTGAAATCAAAGGCTTCCTCAAAGATCCGCCGAAATACCGTCGGAATATAGGACGCATTGATCCCGATGACCACAAAAGACACAAGAATATAGGCAATGCCCATAAACGGCACCATGGTCGAAGTCACCTTTACGATCCTGGAACCGCCGCCCAGCAGGCACCAGCCCGCCAGAACCGCCAGGATCCCGCCGATGATCCAGGGCGTCACTGCCGGATCATAAAACAAAAATCCGGAAAACGTGGACTGGAGATTGTAGGATGCCAGCATATTAAAACCGAAGGCATAGGTGGCGATCATGGAGATACAGAACAGGATCGCCAGCGGCCGGCTGTGAAGCGCCGCCTCGATATAATAGGCCGGGCCGCCGTAACAGCTTCCGTCCGCTCCCCGCTTTTTATAGATCTGCGCCAGCGTGCTTTCTGTCATCGCCGATGCACTGCCGATGATGGCAATGATCCACATCCAGAACACAGAGCCGAATCCGCCGATACAGATGGCAGATGAAACACCGATGATATTGCCCGTCCCCACCCGGGATGCCGTGGAGACCATCAGTGCCTGGAACGAGGACATCTTCTTTTTATCCTCAGGCTTTTCCATGATGGCACGGCAGGCTTCGCCGAACAGGCGGATCTGCGGCAGCTTCGTCCGGATCGTAAAATAAAGCCCAGCTCCGATCAGTAATATGATCAGAAGCCGGTTATACAAAAAAGAATTGATGGCATTGATGGCCGTTTGAATCATAAGCTTCCTCCGTTTTTCTGTATACGAGGTTCAAATGGTCATGATGCTCCGTCCTGATCCGGCGGAGCCTTCTTCCCGGTTTCAGGCTCTGCTTCCGCCTGCTGCCTCCGCTCCCGTCCGTCCCCTGTCATGGGCTGTTTCTTCTGTTTCATCCGTTTTTCTTTGATGTTCATTGATCTTTCTGCGCTCCCGCCTGCTTTTCCCTGTCATACTGCTACTGCTCATCGCGTTTTTACATTATTGCACAACACTATAAGGGACATAGCCCGCGTTTTTCGCTGCCTCCTGTCCCTGAACACTTCTCATTACATTATAGAGAAAACCATGAAAATTACAAGAACTTTCTTTGTTTCTACCTCTGATCTTTTAGCTCTGAAATGCCAGATTGATTCCTTCTGCGATCAGAAAGCTCAGATTTTTAATCTGCTCGTCAATATTTCCCGGCGTCACATACATGGGACCCAGCCGCGGCTCGATCAGCTCCCGCACCATCTGATAGCGTTCTTCCATCGTCATGTCCTCCACCGCCTCAGCCTGATTTCCGGAACCGGCGGCGCGCAGAAGCTCTGCCAGGGCATCCACCGTATCATAAACGATGGCGGCGGCAGCCACAACCGTCGGAACCCCGATGGCAATGACCGGACAGCCAAGGCTTTCTTCGGTCAGGCTGTGGCGGTGATTTCCGACACCGGAGCCCGGGCGGATCCCCGTATTGCTCAGCTGAATTGTGTTGGCAAGACGGCTGACGCTTCTGGCTGCCAGAGCATCAATAACTACCACCGCCTCCGGCTTCGTCTCAGACACAATGCCGCGGACAATCTCGGCCGTTTCCATGCCAGTCTGCGCCATGACTCCGGGAACAATTCCGCTCAGTCCCCGTTCCTGTTCCGCCTCTGCTTCCTGATGCGCTTCCTGATATGCTTCCTGATGCGCTCCTTCTTTCCGGTCTGTTTCCAGCTTCTGTCGTGTGTCTTTCACACACTCTATCTTACGTCCGAGATGTCTGGTGATCCGGATCTGCTCCAGGGTACGGGGCCCCAGCGAGTCCGAAGTCACCTCATGATTTCCCAGCCCCACAACCAGAACGGAGCCGGGGGCTCCTGCTGAGTGCAGCAGTTCCTTTATATAGGAAGAAAGTTCTTCCGACAATGCCCGCTGCCTCCCCGGACTCTGTCTGGCCATTGCTTCCGTTTCCAGTGTGATATAAATTCCCCGGGGTTTTCCAATCGCCCGCGCCCCAATACTATTCAGTACCTCTACTCTGGTGACACGAACACCGGACTCTCTGTGAACCTCCTCTGCCACCGAAACCCCCGGAATCCCCGTTTTCCCCTCCGTTACCGATTCCCTGGCCTCCAGCGCCAGGTCTGTATGCACCTGCTGCATGCTCCCGCTCCTCCTTTTTTGCTGTCCTTCCGTTCTATTTTCCCTTGATTTTTCCCATTTTATGTATTGACATCGGCGTCTTTTTCCTATAAAATGAGATAGTATGTTTACATTGAACTGTCCGTGTCCGGCTTTAATGCAAACCAGATAAAAGATGATTTAATTAAGTTGGAGGTGTACTGAATTGGCAAATATCAAATCCGCAAAGAAAAGAGTTCTCGTAGCTCAGACAAAGGCTGAAAGAAATAAGGCGATCCGCTCTAAGGTTAAGACCATGATCAAGAAGGTTGACGCTGCTATCGCTGCCGGTGACAAGGCTGCTGCACAGGCGAGCTTATTAGTAGCAATCAGCGAGATCGACAAGGCTGCTTCCAAGGGTGTGTACCATAAGAATACCGCTTCCCGTAAGGTTGCCCGTCTTACCAAGGCTGTAAACGCTATCGCTTAGTTTTTAAGCATAAACCAAATAAAGGACTTCACAGAATCCCTGTCGGAATGGTGTGCCGGCAGGGATTTTTTTATAGGAAAATTCGTCCTATGAAATAAAAAACGCTCCGCGGCAATCGATCCTTTTCCATTTTATATATAAATTGGTTTGACTTTCATGTATCAACACGCTATAATAGGCTTTGTTGGTATATATGGAGGTCGCGGAAATCAAGAGTACCGGTTTCACCGGGAAAGGGAAATCCGCCGAAAGCGTTTTTATGATCGCTTGGGCTTGTATCGAACAGGTACAAGACTGTTTCCGGAGTCTGCCAAGCTCCGGAAGAGCGCTGTATTTACTGAAAGGCAGGAAGCACAGGGGGGAATCCTTAACCGTTTCCTACAAGCTCAGACAATATGGGAATCAAATTAAAACGATATTTCGCCATGCGTGATCCAGCGCATGGCTTTTTATATGCCATAAAATCATCACATGTGAGAGGAGAATCAAGCGTGAAAAAGATACGAATCGGTGTCGATGTGGGCGGAACCAACACTGATATCTGCGCCATCGATGAAGCAACCGGCGAGCTGATGGTCTATAAGCTCCCGTCTTCCTTAAAGGATCAGTCTCAGGCCGTTGTGGGCGGGGTAAAAAAGATCGTGGAAAAATACGGTCTTGATTATAACGAGGTGGATCGTTTTATCCACGGAACAACGGTTGCCACCAACGCGATCCTGGAAACCAGAGGTGCCAGAACCGCCCTTATCACTACAAAGGGCTTCCGTGATCTTCTGGAGATTGGACGGCAGAAGCGTCCCGATCTGTATGACCTGCAGATGGACAAGGCTCCTGTCCTCGTTCCCCGAAATCTCCGATACGAGCTTTCGGAGCGTATGAACTACAGAGGCGAGATCCTGGAGGAATTAAAGGACGAAGAAATCTTAATGCTCATCGAAGAGCTGAAGAAGAGCCATGCAGAGGCTGTGGCTGTTCTGTTCTTAAACGCTTACTTAAATCCGGAAAACGAAGCGCGGGTCAAGGAGCTCATTGAAACACACCTTCCCGGCATTTATATTTCCACCTCCAGCGAGATCTCCAACCAGTTCCGTGAGTTTGAACGGCTCTGCGGCACGGTTCTGAATTCCTTCGTCGGTCCCGAGGTGAAAAAATATCTGGACAACCTCCAGAATACCCTGAAGCAGATCGGAATCAAAAAGGTCTATATCAATCACTCCAACGGCGGGCTTATGTCGATCAACGAGGCAGCCACCTATCCCATTAAGACCGGTCTTTCCGGCCCTGCGGCAGGTGTTATCGGCGTACAGTACCTGATGAACCTGATTGATGTAAAAAATGTCATCACCATCGATGTCGGTGGCACCAGCACTGACATCAGCATGATCGTGGACGGCAACATCGAAAGCTCCAAGGATAAGAACATCAGCGGCTATCCCGTGCGGATTCCTTCTATTGATATTTCCACCATCGGTGCAGGCGGCGGCAGCATCGCCTGGGTAGATAATGGCGGAATCCTGAAGGTTGGTCCCCAGAGCGCCGGTGCAGAGCCCGGACCGGCCTGCTATGCAAGAGGCGGCACCGAGGCTGCCATCACCGATGCCCGCGTGGTGCTTGGTCATCTGAACAACAAAGAGCTGTTAAACGGACAGCTTCCCATCGACTCCAGCCTGTCCTTTAAGGCTGTGGAGAAGCTTTCCGAAAAGATCGGCATGAATGTGGAGGAGACCGCCCGCGGCATCATCACCGTCGGTAACTCCAATATCGTAAAGGAAATCAAAAATGTAACGGTAGAAAAGGGCTATAATCCTTCCGATTTCGCTCTGGTGGCCTTCGGCGGCGCCGGTCCGCTCCATGCGGCAGAGCTGATGGAAGAGCTGTCCATGCCCATGTCCATCATCCCCAAGACCCCCGGTCTTCTGGCTGCATACGGACTTTTGACTGAGGATATGCGCCGTGACTTTGTCCAGACCTCCGTTATGGATCTCGGACAGACTGATTTCTCGGTGATCACCACCATGTACGACCGTCTGGAACATGACGCCGATGTATGGTTCGACAAGGAGCAGATCCCCATGGACGAACGCGGACTGGAATATTATCTGGATATGCGCTACAAGGGTCAGAACTACGAGATCTCTGTTCCTTATGATAAGAGCATTCAGAATGTGGAGGCCCTCCGGGAGCGGTTCACCGAAACCTATCTCCGCCTCTACTCCTACACCTCCGCAGACGAGGTTCAGATCGTCAACTTTGGGCTTTCCGCCATCGGACGGATCAGCAAGCCCAGGATTGAGCGCGAGGATTATGTGGGCGAAGACTCCTCTTCCGCTATCATGGGCGAACGCATGGTACTTCTCGAAGACGGAAGCCGTGAAAACTATATGCTTTACGACCGGGAGAAGCTGCACTGCGGCAACGTGATCAACGGCCCGGCCATCGTAGAACAGATGGACTCCACCACCATTATCCTGAACAATCAGAAAGCAGTTGTGGACGAATACTTTAACATGATCATCACAAGATGCGGAGGTGAACACCATGAGTAAGATCAATTCCATTACCCTGGAGGTAATCAGCAACGGTCTTCTCTCCATCGCCGAGCAGATGGGTGTGATCCTCACAAAGACCGCATACAGCACCAACATCAAAGAGCGGAAGGATCTTTCTACCGGTATCTTCGATGCCGACGGACGACTTCTTTCCCTGGCACAGCATATTCCGATCCATTTCAGCTCCTTATTCGGCGCGGTATCGGAAACCTTAAAGCGCTGGGACAAATCCGAAATCTATGAGGGAGATGTTTACATCGCCAACGATCCCTATTACGGCGGCGGTTCCCATCTTCCGGACATTGCCCTGGTGCGTCCTGTATTCTATGAAGGAAAGCTCATCGCCTTCGTGGTCAACAACGGGCATCATGCAGACCGTTCCAGACGAGGACCGACTATCTTCGATGAGGGGCTTCGGATTCCCATTGTAAAGCTTTATGAAAAAGGAAAGCTCAACAAGGACATTTACGATCTGATCCTCTTAAACTTTCAGTTAAAGGAAGAACGGCGCGGCGATATTCAGGCTCAGCTCATCACCAACCAGTTCGGTGCCGACAAGGTCGTGGAGCTCTGCAAAAAGATCGGTCTGGAAACGTACCTGGAATTCTGCGAGGAATGGATCCGCTACGGCGAACGCAAAGCCCGGACGGCCATCAGGAACCTGCCCGATGGCACCTACCGTTTCGAGGATATTCTGGACGATGACGGCATGGGCAACGAGAATCTGGCCATCAAGCTGGCGCTTACCATCGACGGCGACCGGATCAGCTTCGACTTCAATGGCAGCCATCCCCAGGTGCCCGGTCCTTATAACTGTGTGCGGAGCGCCCTGCTGGCAACCGTCTACTATTCCGTAAAGTGCCTGCTGGACAAAACGATCCCCGCCAACTCCGGCTTCTTCGACAGCATCGAGGTCATCTGCGATCCCGGCTCCTTCATATGTGCCAGCGAGCCTGCGCCCTGCTTCGACCGTGAGACAACCACCCAGCGTCTTGCCGATGTGATCTTCGGTGCCTTCGCCCAGATCGATCCGGAGAATGTGATCGCTGCCGGCTGCGGTGCGGTTACCTTCTTCAGCATCGCCGGACAGGATACCCGCTCCGGAAAGCCTTACGTTTATGTGGAAACCATCGGCGGCGGAAACGGCGCCCGTTACAATAAGGACGGACTGGATGCCGTTCAGGTCCATATGACCAACTCCTCCAACCTGCCCATCGAATCTCTGGAAATGGAATATCCGCTTCTTGTAAAGGAATACGCTCTGGAGGAGGATTCCGGCGGTCCCGGCAAGTACCGCGGCGGTCTGGGGATCCGCAGAAGCATCTGCATTCTCCCGGAAAGCCAGGACACTGTTCTTGGTGCTGCCTCCACTGAGCGCAGCAAGACAAAGCCCTGGGGGCTCATGGGCGGTCTCGGCGGTGCAACCTCCTATCTGGACGTAATCCATGAGGGCGAAAAGATCAACTCCACCGACAAGGTCCGCAACGTTCCTCTGGAGCCAGGCGATGAAGTAACCCTGGTTTCTGCCGGAGGCGGCGGCTACGGCGCACCGGAAGCCCGCGAAACTGCAAAGGTTCTGAAGGACTATGACGAAGGCAAGATCAGTCTGGATACGATGAAATCCTGCTATCCGGCTGCTTATAAAGCATACAATAAGGAGGAAACAACATGAGTAATGAAAAAGAAACCAAAAAGGTCAGCTTTCCCGTTGCCATCGTGACTCTGGTGATCATGGTCGCTGTTATGGCATTTGGCTTCCTGATCTCCAAATGGATCTGGGGCAGCGCCCTCTCTACCGTAACCGTATTCATCATGGTTCTGCTTGCCATGGTCCTGGTTGCCATGTGCGCCGGCTTTAAGCTAAACACCATCCAGGAGGCACTGATCGCCGGCTGTCAGAAGGCCATTCTGGTCGTTCTGATCCTGCTGACCGTCGGCATGGTTGTCGGCACCTGGATCGTATCCGGCGTTATCCCCTCCATCATCTACTACGGACTGAAGATCCTTCATCCGTCCGTATTCCTGCTGGTAGGCTTCCTGATCTGCTGCATCGTTTCCTTCTTCACCGGAAGCTGCTACACCGCGGTTGCAACCCTCGGTGTTGCATTTATGGGAATCGGCTCCGGTCTTGGAATCGGGGCTGGCTTAACCGCCGGTATGGTTGTATCCGGAGCCATCTTCGGTGATAAGATGTCTCCCTTCTCCGATACCACCAACCTGGCTCCCGCAGCCGCAGAAACCGATATTTTCCTGCACATCAAGTCCATGCTGTACACCACGGTTCCTTCTCTTTTGATTGCCTGCGTGCTGTACTTCGTCCTTGGACTTGGCTACAGCTCCGCCAGCATTGATGTCGAAAACGTAAACTCCATCATGGACGGAATCACCTCCACCTTCCGCGTGAATCCGTTCCTTATGCTGATCCCGGTTTTAACCATCGTTCTGGTTATCAAGAAGGTTCCTGCATTCCTGGCACTGCTGGCCGGTGCAGTCATGGGCCTGATCGTTGCCTTCTTTGCACAGCCCCAGTTTGAGGCCGCTCAGATCTTAAATTCCATGGCAACCGGCTTCAAAGCCGAATTTGCCAACGATATGGTCGGAAGACTATTCAACCGTGGCGGCGTCTCCAGCATGATGACCACCGTTTCCCTGACTCTGTTCTGCCTGGCATTCGGCGAGCTGATCACCAGGATGGGCGTTCTTTCCGCCATTCTGGATAAGCTTGGAAACCTGGTGAAAAAGCCTGGTCCTCTGGTATTCACAACCCTGATCTCCTGCCTGCTGACTGTTATCCTGACTGCCAGTCAGTATGTGGCGATCCTGCTTCCCGGCGAGATCTTCCGTGATTCCTACAAGGAGGCCGATGTTGCTCCCTATGTTCTTTCCAGAACCCTGGAGGACGGCGGTACCATCTTCTCCTATCTGATTCCCTGGTCTGCAGCGGCAATCTATGTGTCCTCCACGCTTGGTGTGACTACACTGGATTACCTGCCCTATGCGTTCCTTCCGATCCTCTGCCCGATCTTCGCGATCATCTATGCTGCCACCGGCTTCGCTCTGTTTAAGACAAACGGCGCGCCCGTAAAAGGCAAAGGGCCCTGGTTCAGCAAGAAGGAAAAGCTGGAAGCACAGAAAAAGTAAAGAATCGTTTTTTGTTTCATAGGACACACTTTCCTGTGAAACAAAAAAATCCCCCCGTTTCCTTCCCCTGCCAGACTGCATCGGTTTCCGATCGGAGCCGATTGGCTGGTATGGGTGAAACGAGGGGATTTTTTATTTGTATTACTGTTTTCTGTCTTTCTTGTCTATTCTTATGTTCTCTTGGAAAACTCCATGATCACAAGCTCTGCCGCAAGCTGATCGTTCAGACGTCCGGTCTTGACCGCTTCTTCGCAGGAAACGCATTTTTCCACATACGACCGGAGTTTTTCTCCGGAAAAGGCTCTTGCCTGAGTCATGACCTTTCCGGCAACAAACGGCTGGAGCCCGACTTTTTTGGCTATTTCATCCTTACCCTTTCCGATGCTCATCAGCTCTTTTACACTTAACAGCTGATTAAACTGCCTTGCGATCAGAAACAGGATCCGCATGGGCGGTTCCTTCAGTGCCAGAAGATCATAATATTCGTCCAGCGCCGCCTTCTGCCTTCCTGCCGCAATGTTGGTGATCATGTCGAAGATCTTTCCGGTGATCTGAACGGAACAGACTGCCTCCACATCAGCCGGAACAATTCCCTCCCGCCCTTCTGTATAGGCAATCAGCTTATCCAGCTCATTTTTGATCAGCTCCATATCATCGCCCACTGAACTTAAAAGCAGCTCCATGGCACCCTTGGTGATCTTACGGTTCTCACGCTTCAGGATCTGAAAAATCCAGGTTTTCAGCAGGCTCTCCGGCTGCCGTGAAAGCTCTGCCACATAGCCCAGATCCTTCACCTTTTTATAAAGCTTATTGCGCTTGTCCACCTGCTCTTCCACAAACAAAAGCACCGTGCTTTCCGGCATGGTCGGCAGATAGGATGCCAAAGGCTCCGGATCCTTCTTGAAGAGTCCGCTGTTTTCCACAAGGATCAGCCGTTTTTCCGCAAAAAACGGCATGGTGTCCGCCAGGCTGATGATCTCTGTAAGATTTGTTTCCTTACCATAAAAGCTCTGGAAATTCATCGTATCATCGCCAAGGATCGCCTCTTTCAGGAGGTTTTTATAATTCCGCTTCAAAAAGGCCTCTTCCCCGTAAAGACAGTACACCGGGCAAAAGCTCCGCTCCTTGATATCCTGATTTAATCGTTTCATTTATTCCGATACTCTTCAAACTGAGCTGCAGTTGCATAGGAAGCAATGGCACCGTTCCCCTGGACGCTGTATTCGCAGTAACGGTTAGAAAACAGCAGATACTGCTCCAGCTGCTCTTTCGTCAGATCCTTTAAGGTATCCACGGTCACACCGTCTCTGGAAAGCTGATACAGGAACGAACCGATGAACGCATCTCCGGCTCCCGTGGTGTCAATTGCCTTCACCTTTCTGGAGGGTGCAGACGCTCCTGCAGTCTTTGTATAGGCCTCTGCGCCGTCAGAGCCCTTGGTATAAACCACAAGCTGAACATTTCCCTGGAACAGAATATCCTCTGCATCGCGGATCTCGGTCTTTCCGGTGATGAACTCCAGCTCCTCATCCGAGATCTTCAGCACATGGGCATAAGGAATAAATTCCAGAATTGCCTTCTTTAAGTCATCCAGATGACCCTTCCACAGGGGCAGGCGGATATTGGGATCAAAGCTGATCATATCCCCGCATTCCAGTGCATAGCTGATGGCCTTTCTGTGTGCCTCCTTCATCGGGAAATTCCCCAGACAGAGAGAACAGAAATGAAGCGCATACGCATCGGCAAACCATTCCTTCTGTACCACCTCAGCGTTCATGAGCATGTCCGCACTGGGCTTGCGATAGAAGGAGAATTCCCGGTTTCCGTCCTCCATCAGAGACACAAACGCCAAACAGGTATTCGCCTCCTCCGTACGAAGCACATGGCTTACATCGATCCCGTGTCCGATAAATTCATCTACGATCCGGTCACCAAACGCATCATCACCAAGCTGAGTTACCATAGCCGCCGGACCGCCGAGTTTAATATATGCACCGCAGACATTGGCAGGCGCACCGCCGACCACGCCCTTGAAATCCTTAACCTCTTTCAGTTCACAGCCGATCTGATGAGGTACAAAATCAATCAAAGCCTCTCCAATCGAAATTAATCGCTTCATAATATCCTCCTAAATCGTTATTCCACCCTGCAGGATTTATGCTTCTGCAGGACAGTCTTTCCTTTATTATATTTCATTTCCGGGTGTTCTTGCAACCACTTTTCTTTTCGCAAATACAGGAAAGCTATCGCTCGCTTTTCCTGTGTTTCTTTCATCCCGGTCATTGCCTGCTCCGGCGCCAGCGATATTCTCACAAGTTTTTAATTTCATAGGACGAACTTTCCTATGAAATAAAAATATACCTGATAATCTCACCGAAACCAGAACCTTACTGCCCCTGCTTCATCCGTCCTCCAGATCCGGCAGCCCGCCTGTTCCAGACGGTCCAGTGTTTCTTCTGCCGGATGTCCGTAGCGGTTCTTTCGTCCGCAGGAAATCACTGCATATTCCGGCGCGGACGCCTTTAAAAATTCCTCTGAGCTGGTTTTCCCCGAGCCGTGATGGGGCACCTTTAACAGTTCCAGGGATCGGCGGCAGACTGCCAGCTCCTCCGGGGGATTTTTGAGCAGCTCTGTAACCGCTGTTTCTCCGCTGCCCTCCAGATCTCCGGTAAACAGTACATCGGTATCCCGCCAGGACAGCCATAACACCATGGATCGTTCATTTTCTTCATTTTCGCTTTCTTCCGCTTTCTCCGGCCAGAGGCAGGTCATCTTCATTTCTCCGATCGTTAACTCATCTCCCTGCGCCAGCTCCAGGATCTCGGTTCCCTGTTCTCCGGCTTCCCTGCCAAGCTCCGACAGTCCTTTCCGGTTGTCCCAGCCGAACGGCAGCACCAGATATCGGATCCGTCTGTCTTCCAGAAGCTCCTTGATTCCACTTATATGATCACTGTCTCCATGGCTCACAAATACCAGATCCAGTCTTCCGACTGCCTGGCTGTCCAGAAACGGTCCCAGCGTATAGCTTCCGAGCTTTCCTTCATCACTGCTGCCGCCGTCGATCAGCATGGTTGTTCCGCCAGGTGTCCGGACAAAGCAGGAATCTCCCTGGCCGACATCCAGAAAGGAAACCTCCATGGCCCGTTTCGGTATATCAATCAGACAGACCGGCAGAGCGAACATGAGAATCCAAAACCATCTCCGTTCCGATTTTTTTCCGGCTTTTTTATCTCTCCTTCGTGCCTCTGTCCTTCGTGACTCTCTCCTTCGTACTTCTGTCCTCCGTGACTCTTTCCTTCGTGCTTCTTCCTGTGCTTCCCGGTTTTTCTTCCGGATCCACCGGTAAAAGAATATCAGCAGGAGCACATAACCGATCATCTGTCCCCGTCCCGGTTCTCCGGTACGCCAGATTGCCTCCGGAAGCTTTAAGCTTTGCTTCCCCAGCCACTGATACAGCTTCAGGATCTTTTCCGCTGGTAATGCACTTCCCCTTCCGATCCAGAAGCAGCCTTCCCCCAGTCTCCCGGAGAGCATTCCGGACACCGCACAGATCATACCCGCAACCGCCACAACGGAAAACAGCGGCAGAACCATTCCGTTTAAGAACAGGGCATAAACCGGAATCTGATAAAACGTATGCGCCTGAACCGGCCAGGTCACAAGCTGCAGCGACAGTCCCGGTAAGGTAAGATCCAATACCCGCTTCCGCAATTCCTTCCGCGTGCCTCTCCTGTTTTTTCCACCGCTGCCTCGATTCTCCCTCTCTTGTAACAGTTCCCGCTCCGCAAATGCTTTCATTTCCGGATATAAGACTCCCAGAGCCAGAATTGATGCACAGGAAAGCTGAAATCCGCCCTGGAAGATCAGAAACGGATTTTTCATGATCAAAATCAGCCCGGCAAGCCCCAGTGCCGACGGTACATCGTATTCCCGTCCCAGGGTCTGTCCGAGGACATAAACCGCCAGCATAAGAGCCGCCCGTGCGGCGCTGCTGCCCTCTCCGGTCAGGATCACATAACAGCCTGCCATTCCCATGCACGCCAGTGCAGATATTCCATAGGAAATCCCAAGCCTTTTCCGGAGCAGACGAAACAGGCCAAGCCCGGCCAGAGACACATGAAGTCCGCTGATGGCCAGCAAATGACCAATCCCACACTCCTCATACAAAGCCCGGAGCTCTGAATCCACCTCCCACTTTTCGCCCAAAACCATTCCCTTCAAAAGTCCGGCCGTTTCATGATCCCTGCATACGCGTTCAATTCCCCCGGACATCTGCCGACGCAGCTTCCGCATACCGCTTCGCAGCCCTGGAAGCCATCGAAGCAGCCCGGTTGTTCCACCGGAAGCCTCCAGAAGTCTGTCGGCCTGTGCCAGCCCGGAGATCCCCATGGCCTGGTAATAAGCCCTCCCGTCAAATTGTCCGGGATTTCGTTTCTCCTTCGGGAGCCGCAGCTCTGCCTTCAGAAAAATGGTCTTTCCTTCCTGCACCTGGGCAAAAAAATCCTCCGGAAGCACTTCCCTCTCCCACAAAACCAGAAGTCCGCCAGCCATCAATCTCTCCCCGGATTCCGATTTCCCCGTTTCCGAAATCCGGCAATCCCGCAGGATCAGGCGCACCTCCTCCTGCCGTTCTTCCATTCTGCAGACCGTTCCGGTCACTGCCGCAGTCTGCTTATCCCATCTTTCCGGAAGCACCTGAACGCTCCGCAGACTCTGTCCGTACCGCAAAAATCCCAAGACAAAAAAGCAGGGCAGAAGAAGCCATAATGACCGATTCTGCCCTGCCTGTTTTTCTTTTTCTCCAATATAGAACCACACTGCAAGCAGCAGACTGATGCCTGCCAGTCTTCCTGTGATCCCGCCGCTTTTCGCCAGCACCTCTCCAAATGCCGCAGACCCGAAATACCATAAAAGCGGTCTGTAAATCAAATTTCCTCCCTGTTCTGTTTTCCGCCGGACAGGCAATCTGCATCCAGCCTATCTGTCCGTTGTTTCCTTTTCCGTGTCGCTGCCGTTTCCCTTCACATAATCCAGCTTCCGCTCCAGCGGCTGCTCCAGGGAAATACTGTCCCGAAACTTTAAGGCGCTGGAACCGTCCACCGAGATCTGTACCTTGCTGATGTTGGGAAGCTCCGTCAGAGAATCGACAATGGCATAGACCGGAATATAATCGCTCACATTCAATGCCTCCTTCATAAAGGCCGAATCCAGATTCACATAGCAGATTCCCTTCCGCACAGCCACCTGCAAAACCTTCAAGGATGAGGGCAGTACCGGCGATACGCCGCTGTCTTCTCCCGGTCCCTTGATCAGCTGATCCACCACCAGGGATTCCGTGGAAATGCTGGTGCTGCAGACCACGCTTTTTGTGGTCTTCACAAGCGCCGTTCCCTCCTCATTGGCATAATATAAGATCAGCTCCACACGCTGCAGCTCCTCGGTGTCACTGCCGGTATTCTCTACAAACGAGGAGGCCGTCATCAGGTTGATGGCATTGTTCTCCGCATCCATCAGAGGCTGGTCGTTGACATAAAAGCCCACATATTCCACGCCGTCGATCTGCGTCAGAGTTTTTACCACCGCTGCCCGGCATAAAATTTCCTGCGCCGGCTCCATACCGTTGTACCCGGCGTTAAAATAGACAAAGAGCTGTCTGTCTGTCCCCAGCTGCGTCCGCAGCACACGAACCGCCTCCGGAATTGCCGAAGAAAGCTCCATGTTTTTCGGTGTCTCCTGCATTGCGCGAATCAGCTCATCTGCCAGTGCCTCCGGCCTGGTCTGGTCCGCAGTATAAACCTCGGCTCCAAGCTTTGTGCCGGACACATTGGTATAATAAAGAAAATATTCTCCCTCCGACAGATCCTCCTGCGTCGTTTCCTTTTTTCCGCAGGCCGAAAGCATCCCCATCAGGAGCAGGAGGAGCACCAGTCTGATATACCGTTTCATCTTGTTCCCTCCTGTCATGCAATATAGATCAGCGGGATCCGCACCGTAAAGGTCGTCCCCTCATTTTCCTTGCTGTAAAGCTTGATTGCACCGTGGTGGGACTGGACAATGCTTTTGGTGATCGCAAGTCCCAGTCCGGTGCCTCCGGCCTCCCGTGATCTGGCCTTGTCTACCCGGTAGAACCGCTCAAAAATATGACTTTGGTCATCCTCCGGAATTCCGATCCCGTTGTCCGATACCTTCACATAAAAGAATTTATGATCGGCATTGAGGCTCACCTTTACCCAGCCATCCCGGCTGTTGTACTTGATGGCATTCTCCACCAGATTCGTGACCGCCAGCGTAAACTTTGTCTTATCCAGCTCCGCCAGAACCGGCCGGAAGCTCTCTAAAACCAGCTCCACATTTTTCTGCTCCGCAATGGGACGCAGGCGCTTTAATGTGCTTTCCAGCAGGTCATTGACATTGATCTGGGTCACGTTTAACTCGGCCTCGGATTTATCCAGCTTCACCAGGGTTAACAGATCCTCAATGATCTGGCTCTCCCGGTCGATTTCCTCTGAAATGTCCGACATGAACTCCCGGTATAATTCCACCGGAACATCCTCCTGTCCGATCAGGGAATCAGCCAGAACGCGAATCGATGTGATCGGTGTTTTCAGTTCATGAGAAACATTGGAAACGAACTGCTGTCTGGATTCATCCAACTGGCGCAGTCTGCTTAATGTCTTATTATAGGCATCCGAAACAGCTTCTGTCTCTACATAGTCCCGTACCTGAATTTCCTCATCTAAGGAGCTTTCCGTCGCCTGATTTAAGGATGCCGTCAGCTTTTTAAACGGCCGCACCATCCAGGACGAAACTGCGGCCGATAAAATCACCACAATAACGAACTCCGCAATCTCCAGCAGCCGGATCCGCTCCTCCAGCTTTTTGGACAGATCATCCAGCGATCTGGTGGAGGACAGCAGCACCGATACTCCGGTCACTTTCTTTCCGTCCGCTCCATACACCGGCTGAGCAAAGGAAATATAGCGGCTTCCTTTTTTATATTCCACCGCCGAGATCCCGTTAAACCCCTGTAAGACCGACTCGGAAATATTGTACTTTCCCGCATCGATCTCATATGTATCCTTTATGATCTTAAAGCTCCGGTTTACCACCAGTGCCCGTCCGTCCTGAAGATTTGCCATCTGGACCAGCTCCGAATCGATGACCTCGTTCTGGGGATTATCCACATAACCGCTCTTGGACACCTGATTCACTACAATGTTCCACTGGGCCTGCACTCTGGCAATCCTCGACTGAAGCTCATTCGAAGCCGAAGAGATCAGAATGATCCGGTTCACAATGATCAGCGGAACAGTTCCGATAAGCACCAGAATCACAAACCAAAGAAGCCTCAGGCTTTTAAATTTCCGTTTCTTTTCCCGTTTTCCTTTATCCCTTGAAAAAATATCCAACGCCCCATTTCGTATATACATACTGCGGGTCACTGGAATTGGCTTCCACCTTCTCACGCAGCCGTCTCACATGCACATCAACCGTCCGAACATCGCCGGGATACTCATAACCCCAGACAATGCTTAAAAGCTTTTCCCGGCTGTAGACCTTTCCCGGATTGGTCA
Source organism: Candidatus Paralachnospira sp. LCP21S3_A2 (assembly GCF_052118925.1). Taxonomy (NCBI): domain Bacteria; kingdom Bacillati; phylum Bacillota; class Clostridia; genus Candidatus Paralachnospira; species Candidatus Paralachnospira sp. LCP21S3_A2. Next base: position 122,675 of record NZ_JBQKGG010000004.1, on the reverse strand, counting down.
GCAGAAGCTCCAGAAGATCGAACTCCTTGGCGGTCAGATTCACTTCCCGGTCACCGATAAAGACTCTTCGGCTCTCCCGATCCATGGTCAGATCCTTGACCTTCAGAATATTGCGGTTTTCCTTTTCCCGGCTCTTTTTGGTATTCCGCCGGATAATGGCCTTGATCCGCGCCTTGACCTCCAGAATATTAAAGGGCTTCGTGATATAATCATCCGCGCCCATATCCAGACCCAGGATTTTATCCATATCGTCACCCTTGGCCGTCAGCATGATGATCGGCATATCGGAAAATTCACGGATCTGCTGGCAGACCTCAAATCCGTCATAGACCGGAAGCATCACATCAAGAAGCACTACATCGTACTCCTTCTGCTTTGCCAGCTCGACAGCCTCTCCTCCGTCATAGGCGCAGTCCACTTCCATGCCGTCCTGCTCCAGACTGAACCGCAGTCCTTTTACGATCAGCTTTTCATCATCAACCACCAAAATCTTATTCGCCATGTCTGCTCTCCCCTGCCCCGTTCCGGGCTTTCTCATTTGATCACAATCTGATCCTTCAGTTTTTCATACGCAGCCTGTTTGATCCCGGAAACATTCATGATCTCCTCCGGGCTCTGAAACGGCCCATGGCTTTCCCGATAAGCAAGAATTGCCGCCGCCCGGGCTTCGCCGATCCCGGGCAGGGTCATAAGCGCGGCCTGATCTGCATGGTTTAAATCCACTCTGGTATCCGCCTCGCCGGATACACCTGCGCTTCCCGCCTGTCCAAATCCATCTTCACCGTACTGTCCGCCATCCGGGATCTCCGAACGATACGGAACCACCAGCTTTTCTCCATCTGTCAGAACTCCTGCCAGATTCAGGTAATCCGCCGCCGCCTCTCCGGTCATTCCACCGGCCAGCTGTACCGCGTCCTCCGCCCGGCTTCCCGCCGAAAGCCGGTAAACTCCGGGATTTGCCACCGCACCACAGACATGAACAACAATCTGCGCTTCTGTCTGTGACGCAGCTTCGCTTTCTCCGCTCGTTTCTCCCGTCTCTGTCTTTTGTTCTTCCTGTCTGGCTGTCTCCTTCCCGGTCTCCAGCCGCACCTGTTCGCCGCAGGCCATCAGGCTCAGTCCGAGTGCCAGGCTCATCACGGTTATGATCACGTTGTTTCTGATTTTTTTCATAAGCTCCTCCTTCCGGCGGAGCCCACTCTCATATGCTCCTATTCTATCAGAAACCAGATTTTATGACAAGTGCCAGTCCGGGGCTTCCGTCCCTTTTCTTTCAGCGGAAATTGCATTCTGTAACAGAACACCGCTACCATTTACAAATCAGGATCCCTGCCACCGAAACAGCCAGTCCCAGAAGCCGCCTCCAGGAAAAGGGCTCTTTTTCCATGCCGAACAGGCCAAACAGCTCGATGACATAGGCCACCGCCACCTGAGCCACAACGATCAGCATGGCAGCTCTCGCCGGTCCCAGTCCCTCCATGGCGCGAATGACCGTAAAGGTAATAAATGCCCCCATCACACCGCCCAGCAGCATATACTTCGGCTCTGCCTGCCAGAACGCCAGGATCGGCTCCCTTCCGGTAAAAAACCAGGCCGCAATACAGGTTAAAAACGCCGTCAGCTGTACAAAGCCGGCCGCCACCCACACACTGCTTGCCTTTGTTACTGCCGTATTAAACACTCCCTGAATACTCATCAGTGCACCGGAAATCAGCGCCAGAATAATTCCAAGCATAAAAAATCCTCCGTTTTTACGGATAGTATACCCGAAAAACGGAGGTAGTATGCCAAAGGCTGTATTTATCTGTGCTGTGCCAGATCCAGGAACACCGGAAGTCCGTCTTTCATCTTAACCGGAGCTGTTCCCTGGATCAGTGGAAGGGCATATTTGATATATCCTTCTCCGATATTGGTTCCATTGTCAGTGATCCACTCTGCCGGGAAATTCTTTTCCTTATTGCACACTTCGTTGACGTCAGTGAGCTGATAGGTGATCTTATAGTCCTCACCGGGCTCACGAATAAACGCTACCATCATACCGCTCTTTCCCTTCAAAGCGGCCTCAGCGGCAATTGATCCGGCCATTGCCGCTTCTTCAATATCCGTAGCGGAAGCCAGCGTCGCACCAGCTCGCTGTGCAATTCCCAGTTCCAGTGCTCGGGTTCTTACACCAAGCTTCTCACCAATAACCTCAGAAAGGTATCTGCCGCTTCCAACCAGTGTTTTATGACCGAAGCTGTCAACCTTATCCGATGCGCCGGCATACTCACAAATAAAGGTTCCGTTTTTATCCGCAATACCCTCAGAAACGCATACGATCACATTGTTCGTCTTTCCCAGGCACTTCTTTACATCCTCCAGACATTTGTCCAGATCAAAAGCCACCTCCGGCAGATAGATCAACTGGGGGGCATCTCCTTCAAACTTCCTTGCCAGCACCGAGGAGGCAGCCAGCCAGCCGGCGTGGCGTCCCATAACCTCAACTACCGTTACACAGGGCGCAGCATAAACACCGGCATCCATAGCCGACTGTCGGATCACGGTTGCAACGTATTTTGCCGCACTGCCGTATCCGGGCGTATGATCCGTTACAATCAGGTCGTTATCAATGGTCTTGGGAACTCCCATGAAGATCATATCGCTTCCAACCTTCTCTCCGTAGCGGGACAGCTTGGAAACTGTATCCATCGAATCATTTCCTCCGATGTAGAAGAAGTATCCGATATTCATTTCCTCAAATTTCTTTAACAGCGTTGGATAAACCTCATCATTTAAATCCTCCGGCAGCTTAAATCGGCAGGACTTCAAATATGACGCAGGCGTTGTCTTGAGGATCTCCATCTCCTCCTTTGTCAGATCCGATAGAACGGTCGTTTTTCCGGCAAGAAAGCCTTCAATTCCATTGACCATACCATAAATCTTATCGATTTTCTCAGATCCCAGAAATCCCGTAACGACACCGTAAAGACTGGAATTGATCGCGGATGTGGGACCGCCGGACTGACCGACAATAACATTTTTCTTATTCATATGCATATCTCCTTTATCTACCCTTTATTTTTTATCATGGTTCACGCCATACTTCAAGATATATTTCATTTTTTTATACCATAAATCCCCTGATACCGGAGCTGATATCAGGGGGCTGTTCCTTTTATACGCCTTTATCTCTGTTCTGAACGGCAATCTTCATATTCTGATAATACCGTTCCATAACCGACTGGATCTTATCCTCTATCATAACTTCCGGTGAAGCCTCCAGCTTTCCTTTTCTGATCTTCTCATACTGCACCGGCAGATACTGGCTGATCAGATACAACGGAATCGGTTTTTTCCCCAGATTTTCGAGAAGCTGCCTTTTCGCTTCCAGAACCTCCGGGCGGGCGAAATAGTATCTTGCCCGGTCCGAATAGCTGTACCGACGCTTCAGCTTCAGTTCTCCTTCATTTCCATGGTAATAATGTTCCCAGTCAGCTGGATTCTGAACCATCGACTGCTCCAAAACCTCCATAAAATGGGAGGGAACAAGGCCCCAGGCCGGAGCCAGTTCCCGTTCTATGATAGAAAGTGAAAAAAGGGCTTCTCTGTGAGCAAAGGTAAGCTCGGGACCCACCTTTAAAATTCCCACTCCGTCGTTTACCATCTGCTGCAGACACTCGGGCGTCTGGTAATCGGAGGAATGACTTTCAAACACAAAAGGAGGGCGTGTTTTTAAAAGGTTGGCAAGCGGCCGGGCGGCCTCATCTTTAAAGTCATACACATGATCCTCCGAAAACTCCAGCCCGATCTGTGCCACAATGGCAAGAGTGTCCTCCCAGACCTGCGGAAGGCCGTGATCCAGAAAAGCATTCTGAAAGCAGGACAGAGTCTGATTCAGTGCCTCTGGCGTGGTGACCTGCATACTTTCCAGTTCCTCGGTTCCTCCCGGAACGGGAACTTCACTGCCGATCACATAAACCGGACGATAATTCCAGATTGTATCATTTTTTGTCTGTTCATAGGTCTCTTCCGAAATCTTTGCCAGTCTTGCTGCGCGTTCTGCGATCTGTCTGTCGCCGAACTGCCTCGGATCCTCTCCCAGAAGCGGCATCGTCGGATCCAGATGGATCTTTCGAAAACCGGCTGCCACATACTGGCGAACCAGCTCCTCCGACCGTGCCATTGCTTCCTGCTCTGGAAGATTTCTCCACACAAACGGTCCCAAATGGTCTCCGCTGAGGATCAGTTTTTCCCTCGGAAAGCCGATCTCATCCGCAAACCCGCAGACCATGGAAACGTAATCCTTCGGCTTCATTCCGGTATATCCGCCAAATTGGTTGACCTGATTTACCGTCGCCTCACAGATAAAATAGCTATTTTCCTTCTGCGCATATTTCATACAAGCCTTCAGAACAACGGGATCGGAGCCCGTTACCGAAAAACAGGCTGTTTTTGTCAGTTCTTTTAAGGGATTCTTCATTTACAACTCTCCCTTCTCGATCATAGCCTCAATGGTTTCCCGGGAAATCTTTCCTTCCATAGGCCCGAATGCAGCCGTATTCAGTGCTCCTGCCGCAGCCGCCATCTTCATGGTCTCTTCGATGGATTTTCCTTCCAGAAGTCCGCATAAAAAAGCTCCATCATAGCTGTCTCCGGCTCCGGTTGCGTCCACCGGATCCACCCGGTAGATACCCATGTCATAAGAAGCATCCTTTGTATATACGGTACATCCTCGCGATCCCTTCTTTAACGCCAAGATCTCCAGCGCCGGATTCTGAAATGCTTTTTTCACAGCTTCTTCAATGCTTTTTTCTTCTGTGATCAGAAGAAGTTCCTCTTCTCCTGGCAAAAATACGTTGGCATTCGCTGCCACTCTCTGTACCGTTTTAAATACCTCAGGATCATGAAGAAGCTCCTTACGGATATTGGGATCAAACGAAATCTTTCCGCCTTTCTTCATAACTCCGTCCATCACCTTCAGGATTTCTCCCGCAAACTGTTTTTCTGCCATCAGCGAGCATCCCATAATGTGAAAATATTTTACATCTCCAAGTTCTTCAATCTCAGGAGCCTTACACTGTACTGCCGCCGAGTTTCCCATATGGAAAATGTATTTTCTTGACCCGTCCTCAAAATAAGTCACAAACGCAGTCCCTGTGGACAACGTCTCACTTTCGTTTACAAACCGGCAGTCTACGCCATCCGCCTTCAGACGTTTCATAAGACAGGTTCCGAACCCATCCTTTCCGATCCCGCCGATTATACCGGCGCTGTGTCCAAGACGTGCCACCGTATCAATACAGATTGCCGGTGCTCCGCTTGGGTATGGACCACGGAAGGTTCCCGTTACATCCATATCAGTCCCAGACTCCGGACGCATGATCTCCACCAGCATTTCTCCCATGATCCATACTTCAGCCATACTGACCTCCTTACAGGAACTTCTTCCTCAAGAACTGAACTGCATCCTTCAGATACAGATCCATCTGTTTTTCATCGGCTCCATTGCTCAGATCTCTCCAAACCTTCACATCTGCACCGACCGAACCTCCCGTCAGCAGGAACGGCTCCATAACAACGGCACCATCATAATGGATATCCTTCAGCGCCTGCCCGATTCTGTCCCAGGGAATATCCCTTCCCATTCCGGGAAGCTTCCGGTTGGCTTCTCCTACATGAACATGGCCAAGCTTATCTCCCGCCTGATAGAAAGATGCCACAATATCATCCTCCTCGATATTGGCATGGAAGGTATCTATGAGCAGCTTGACGCTGTCGCTTCCCACATCCTCCAGATACTGAAGTCCTTCCGTACAGTCGTTGATCAGATAGGATTCAAAGCGATTCAGGATCTCCATACAGAGGGTAACTCCTTCGTCCTCAGCCACCTTGGCGATCTCCTTCATGCTTTCCACCGATCTTCCCCAGTTTCCGGGCTTATCCGTATCAGTAAAATCGCAGGGCCAGTAGGAATACATAGCCCCGATAAAGGTTTTTGCATCCAGGTACTTCATTCTGTGGATAATATTGCAGAGATAATCAATTCCGGCTCTCCGGATCTCCGGTACTCTGGATGCAATATCCTTATCCTTCGGCGGCCCAATGTTCAGGGTCAGTTCCATATCGTATTCCTTGGCTGCCGCCCGAATCTCTTCCAGCTCCCCAAGCTCCATTTCCAGTACATGGCCGGCTCCCATTTCCAGCACATCACAGCCCGCTTCCTTCATTTTCTTCAGCGTTTTCAGATAATCACATTTCCACTCAGTTCCCCAATAGGAATATAAACTTCCGAATTTCATCCTGCCGCCTCCTTTTCTTTTTCTTTACTCCAGATTTGCATGTCGCGAGAATGCACGGTCTGTAGGAATTCCAGCCTTCTCTCCCAGCGGGATCACCATGGCATCCCCCAGTACCAGCATACTCTGCTCAAACATACTTCCTCCCGGAAGGATCGGACGCTCCATATCCTGATACTCTACCTTATCGGTATACGCAGGGATCTCAACCAAAACATCGCTCATCTTTCCAAGGGTAGAATCCTTTTTGATCGTCATAACTGCAACGGTTCCGCCAATCTTCTTAGCCTTCTCCACTACATTTACCAGACCCTTTGTTTCGCCGGATCCAGAACCGGCGATCAGAAGATCCTCCTTTTCAAAGGCCGGTGTTGTGGTGTCCCCTACCACATAACTCTCGAACCCAAGATGCATAAGACGCATTGCCAGGCAGCGGAGCATCAGAAGAGATCTTCCTGCACCTGCTACATAAATCTTTTTTGCCTTACAGATGGCTTCCATCAGTACATCCACCTGTGCTTCATCGATTTTCTTTAATGTATTGGAAAGCTCCACTGCTGCCGCAGCTGCTGTTTCTGTCACCTTCATAAAATCCTCCTGTCGATTACTGATTGTTGTACTTGTCAAGGATCTCTCTCATCTGCTTTGCAACCTCTCCCATGTTTGGCTGATTGTAGATTCCGCCACCACTGATGATCACATCTGCCGGGCTCTGTACAGCGGCCTCAAAGGTTGACAACTTAATACCTCCGGCGATTGCCTTATGGCACTTTACCTGATCCAGCTTTCTCAGTTCTTCAATGGGATCTACGCCGGTTGCCTGGATATCATATCCCACATGGACACATACATAATCCGGTCCCATTGCCTCTACCTCTTTTCCTCTGGTTGGAATATCCTTTACAGAACACATATCCACCAGAACCTTTCCTTTATATTCCTTTGCCAGATCGATGGTTGCTTTGATCGTATGGTCATCTGCCGCTGCCAGAACCGATACCATGTCTGCACCTGCCTCGAAGCATACCTTGGGAACGATTCCTCCGCCATCCATAACCTTGATATCTGCGAAAACGATCTTATCGGGGTATTTTTCCTTTACAGTCTTTACCACTCTGGCACCCTCCGCGATCATAAGCGGTGTTCCCAGCTCGATGATATCCACATACTGTCCTACCTGATCCAGAACCTTCAGAGCCTCCTCTGTACTGAATAAATCTAATGCTACCTGTAATAATTTCATAATCCTTCTCCTTTCCGTGATTCCTTATTTCACAAGCTTATCGTGGTATACCAGCATGGACATAATCTCATCCACAAATCCATCTGGCTTTCCAAGGAATTCAAATGCCTCGGGATTCTTTTTATAGCTTTCGTAAACCGGCAGACCAAACTGGATTCCCAGATGAGGGTTCTCCTTCACCGTTGCGAACTTCGCCTTTGGAACATCCACATATCTGTCGTTTGCTTTCAGTTTTACTTCGCCGTTCTCCACCATCACATAAAAGCTCATTCCATGAAACTGTTTCACCGGACCGTAATGAACCGGACAAGGTACATAAGCCAAATTGGAGAATACCAGCGGGCCATCCCCGATATTCACGGAGCAGTGTCCATAGTTCGGAGGAATTAAAATGGTTTCACCTTCATGAACCGTCGCGAAGATCAGATCATCGACACGGACATCCGCAGGGTCCTCTGCGTCAAAGTTATCCGATTTCTGAAGAATATAAAGTGCGGTTCCTTTGATAACCTCATATACCTCTGCATAGGTGTTTGTTTTCTCCGGATTCCATCCGTGATAATGGCCGGAGGTTTTCTTGCATTCGCCATTTACCTGTCCCGGCATAATGATCGTAATATCATACCGATAATCGTTTTTCTTTAATAATTCTTCGTCCTCTGGATAAGCAATACCACGGTATACATCGTAAAACAGCTCATCCAGGGGCAGATCATGTTCATCTGCCAGAAGGCCCTGCATCTTTTCCACTGTTTTTCTTCCAAATCCATCATATTTCAGTAAAGCACTTAATGCCATTACATGATTTTTCTCGTCAATATAAAGCGGAAGTCCGCTGTTTTTCAGTTCTAACATAATCCTTCTCCTTTTGCCGTATCCAGAAATTTTCAAGAAGCTGGAGCCCGTGCCCAACGCACGGGCTCCCTGTTTTCATAATTTACTTCTTGTAGAATTCAGAAACGTTATCCTTTGTTACAAGAGTGAACGGAATCCAGGTTTCTCTTTCAACCTTCTTACCCTGAGCCAGTGCGATTGCCTTATTAACAGCCTCAGCACCCTGAGTTGTACCATCCTGGCGAACAGTTCCGTCTAACTCACCATCAGCTACCATAGCCAGAGCCGCTTCTGTTGCATCAACACCGATTACAACAATATCTTCACGTCCTGCCTCAATGCATGCCAGTCTTGCTGCAACTGCCATATCATCGTTATCACAAAGGATTGCATTAAGATCATCACCGTATAAGCTAATCCAGTCCTGAGCAAACTTGGAAGCTTTGTCTCCCTGCCACTCTGCGGACTGCTCATCTAACATTTCCCATCCAGATTCCTTATCCATAATATTGTGAATACCTTCGGTTCTCTGGATTGCTGCAGTGTTACCAATAAGTCCCTGAATATGAGCATACTTACCGGTGCTTCCCAGCTTGTCGAGCACGAACTGAGCAAGGATCTCACCTGCTTCTACGTCGTTGGAAGCGGAAATTCCTTCACAATCATCTGCATTGCTGGTCAGAGAGTTTACAAGTACTACAGGGATTCCTGCTTCATGAAGGATATCCACAACCGGTGCGCTGCCGTCCAGCTCTGCGGGCTGCATGATCACGGCATCAACGCCGAGGTTTACAAGATCGTTTGCCTGGGAAACCTGAGTAGAAGGATCAGTCTGTCCGTCAAGAAGATAGTACTCTTCTACGATGCCATCTGCCTTTGCCTGCTCCAGAACTGCTTCTCCGCCGCCGTTGATAACCAGCTCAAAGGCGTTGCTCTGGTTCTTCTGAAGCCAGCCGATCTTTACGGGCTTGTCGCTTCCGCCTTCGTCTGCCTTGCTTGTGTCGTCAGCCTTCTCCGTGTCTGTCGCCGTAGCTGCCTTGCTTGTCTCAGGAGCCTTTGTCTCCTCCTTCTTACTTCCGCATGCTGCCATACCGAGAGTCATTGCCACCGCCATAAAAATTGCTACTGCTTTTTTCATTCTTTGTCCTCCTATACATTTTGTTGTTTTTATTTTCTTAAACCGCTGTGCGGATTAAGTCCACGTTTGCTTTATACCAAAGTGTTTAATTTCTCTTCTTATTGATGAACATATCGAGCATAACTGCACCGATTACCAGAAGGCCCTTGGTCACGGTCTGCCAGTAGGAACTAATCCGCAGAAGGTTCATTCCGTTATAGATAACACCAATGATGGCAATACCAATCATGGTTCCGGGAATAGTTGCCACACCACCGGCAAATGAAGTTCCGCCGATTACACAGGCTGCAATCGCGTCTGTTTCATAACCGACACCAATATTCGGCTGTGCTGCATTGATTCGGCTGGTCAGGATCACGCCGCCGATTGCGGTACAGATACCCATCCATACAAAGGAAAGAGTTCTTGTCCAGAATACCTTAACGCCGGAAGCAATCGCTGCATTCATGTTTCCGCCAACTGCATAAATATGACGGCCGAACTTGGTCCAGTGGAGCAGGATATAAGCAACTACAGCCACCACCAAAAGAATCAGAATCGAGTAAGGAAGAAATCCTCCCAACTTACCCAAACCAATCTGGCGAAATGCCTTGTTGGCCAGCGTCTTTGTCTCACCGTCGCAGATGATGTAGCCGATTCCTCTGATTACCAGCTGGGTGGACAGTGTTACAACAAAAGGAAACATGTTGAACTTTGCGATCAGTGCACCGTTGATGAAACCGAAGGCCGCACAGATTACTACCGAAAGAATAATCGCAAGCCAGATGCTGTCGGAAAATTCAAAGGATTTTCCGATGATAACACTGGTCAGTGCCAGCATGGAGCCGATGGAAAGGTCAATGCCGCCGGCTGTGATTACGAATACCATACCAAGTGCAAGAACACCGTTAACCGATACCTGCTGTAAGATACTGACCACATTTCCCCACGTTCGGAAGGTTGGGGATGCCACACACATAAACGCGATCATAATCAGCAGAACAATAAAGATTCCATATTTCTTCATGAACACACTTCGGTTCATTCCAAAAATCATTTTCTGTTTTTTTGCTGCTTTCTCCATATCCGGAAGCCCTCCTTATTTCTCTCCAAATTCCTTTGCCAGAACAACCTCTTGGGTTGCCGCACCATTCAGGATCTCTTCCCGGCTGATTTCACCGTTAATCTTTCCTTCGTGATAAACTAAAAGCCTGTCACTCATTCCCATAACCTCCGGAAGCTCCGAGGAGATCATAATGATAGCCATTCCCTGTGCAGCAAACTTGCACATCAGCGTATGAATCTCCGATTTTGCACCGACATCAACACCTCTGGTTGGCTCATCCAGGATCAGAACTTTCGGATTGGCCATAATCCACTTGGACAGAACCACCTTCTGCTGATTGCCTCCAGAAAGGGAATATGCCTCATCCTCAATGCTTGCTGCTTTTACTGTCAACTGTTTGGAGACTTCCTCCACCTCCTGTTTTTCCCTTCTCTGATTCAACAGGAAGCCCTTCTGCTTTTTCGGCAAATTCGGAAGAGAAATGTTTTCTCTGATGGATCGATTCAGACAAAGACCATAATTCTTCCGATCCTCATTGACCATGGCGATTCCAAGTTTTACCGCTTCATATGGATCCTTAATATGGATTTCCTTTCCCTCCAGCCACATTCTTCCACTTTCCAGAGGATCCAGTCCAAAAATCGCTCTCATTGTTTCGCTTCGTCCTGATCCTACCAGACCTGAAAGTCCAAGAATTTCTCCCGCATGAACCTCAAAACTGATATCCGAAAAACCTTTTCCTGTAAGACCTTCTACTTTAAAAAGTACATCGCCGATCTTACAATCCACTTTCGGGAAAATACTGTCAACCTTTCTTCCCACCATCATGGAGATCAGTTCTTCTCTTGTTACGCCTTCCATGCTTCGACTTCCCACATATGTTCCGTCCCGGAATACAGAAACCGCATCGCAGATCTCGAAAATTTCTTCCATTCGATGAGATATATAGATGATTGCAACGCCCTTTTTCTTCAGATCTCGGATGGTTCGGAACAAATGCTCGGTTTCCTCACTGTCCAGGGAAGAAGTTGGCTCATCCATGATGATAACTCTTGCGTTACAGGACACAGCTCGGATAATTTCTACCATCTGAGCCTGTGCCAGAGTCAGATCCTCCATCAGGGTTGTAGGCGCCTCGCGAAAATCAAATTCTTTCAGGATTTCTTCCGTTTTCTGATTGGTCAGCTTCTTATTCAGAAACGGGCCTCTTGTATCCTCTCTGTTTAAGAAAATACTTTCTGCGATTGACAGATGAGGCTCCGGATTCAATTCCTGATGGATCATGGAAATTCCTTTGTTAATCGCATCCGCCGGTCCTCTTGCGGAATACGGCTTTCCATCAAAGGTGATGGAACCTTCATCCGGCTTATAAAGACCGATAATACATTTCATCAGTGTCGACTTTCCGGCTCCATTTTCGCCCAGCAGCGCATGAACCTCTCCAGCCTTCAGATGAAGTTCGACATTCTTCAGTGCCTGCGTACCGCCGAATGCCTTGGAAATACCCTTACATTCCAGAATGTAATGTTCTCCCGCCATTTTTTCACCTCTCCCACTTTCTCTTATTGCCTTGCTGCACCCTTCCTACTCCACATTTCTGTGTCTTGCTTCCAGATCGTCATAAGTAAGGCCAAGATCCTCCACCAGAAGCATAATGATCACATCACACAACATATATAAATGCTGTTCGTACTGATTTCCCATCATCTGAACAGTAGGAATCACATCGGTTCTTCCGGCCAGATATGCTGTTGCCCGCACGAACACAGAAATATCGGCATACTCTTTAATATGCTTTCCGTCCGGATTTCCGTTAAAGGTAAGGATTCTTCCTCCAGCTGCTTTCACTTTCTGAAGATAATAGGTAAACGATCCGACTTCTCCGAAGCCCTCAGAGGTAATGTATAAATCTCCCGGCCGGATCCCGACCGTTGTATCATCAAACACCCAGTGAACATTTTTTCCGAGATGTGCCAGTCTCATGGCAAATCCTCGAAGGGAAATTCCTTCCCGCCCGGCTGCAAAAACGAAAATGTTTTTTGCCTTTTCGATTGCTTCCATGGCCGCCCGAAGTTCGTTCATATCCAACAGTTCAAACACTCTTCTGTGTTCTTCTGCAATCGCCTCTGTCAGCTCCTTATACCGTTTTTCCAGTTCCATCCTTCTCCTCCTGTTTTCTAATTCCGTGCCCCCACACTTTTCTGATACTCCGCGACCACCTGGCGCACTGCCGCCTTCGCCAGCGCCTTCGCTTCTCTGGGCAGTGTGCCATCCCGTACCATGCGGTACTGCTCCGGCATATACTGGTGGAGCATAGAATCGGACGGTGTCTTAGTATCCAGATTTCGGAACAGATGCTCCATTGCCTGTTCGACCCGTTCATCTCCAATATAATATCTGCACCGATCGGAATAGCTGTACTTTCTCGCCAGATGCTTTTCTTCCTCGGTTCCGTTATAATGTTTTTTCCAGTTTCCGGGCTGCTCCAGCATAACCTGCTCCAGGATCATCGAAAAATGAGAACACCGATACTCCGGATACAGCTCCTTTTCCATTGCCTCAAGCTGGAATAATCCCTCCCTAAGCGCAAAGGTCAAGGCCGGTCCAACCTTCAGAATAGCAATTCCATCTTCCGTCATTTCCCGAAGAGATGTTTCTTTCTGATAATCAGTCGAATGACCTTCAAAGATGAATCCAGGATGGTTCTGAAGAGCTTTTGTCAGCTTTTCGGCTTTTCCCCGATCATACTCACAGACGCTACTGTCTCCAAACTCCACACCAGGCTGAACCACCACTGCAATAATATGTTCAAACGCATCTGTAAAACCGGCCTTATCAAATACCCGCTTATAAACCTCTACGGTTTCCTCAAAAGCTTCCGGTTTCGTTACCTGCACCGATTCCTCTGCTTCCTGGCTTCCGCCCGGAATCGGCACCTCACTTCCGATAATGAACACTGGCAGCTCTGCTTTCGGATCCTGCCGCTTCCGTTCCTCAAAACCATCCATAGCTGCCCTGTATAACCGGACACCCCGTTTTGCAATAGTCTCCGTAGAGAGCGGCTTGGACGAATCATCGTCTCCCAGTCTCATGCTTGTATCCAGATGAATTTTCTGAAAACCGGCCTGAACAAATTCCCGAACAAGCTGTTCTGCCTTTTCCATAGCCGTTTCCTCTGGTTCGCTGCTCCATACAAGCGGTCCCAGATGGTCACCCCCCAGAAGCAGCTTTCCCTTCGGAAGGTTACTCCGCTCCGCGATCCGCTCGGCATATTTTACAAAGTCAGCTGCATTCATTCCGGTATAGCCGCCGAACTGATTAACCTGATTGGCCGTTGCCTCCACCAGTACATATCCATCCTTTCCGGCTTCCTCCATACACGCTTCCAATACCAATTCATTGGAAGTACAGTAGGAAGCAATCCCTCTTTGTCTTTTCAGGACCTCTTTGATCGGATTCATAGCTCCACCTCTTCCTCTCTGCTTCAGACGCCTTCCTTCACTGCCTGCATTGCCAGTGCACATGCACCGTACATTCCTGCCTCCGATCCGAGACTTGTCCGGATCACTGGACAGTAAGACCGTTCCGAAAGAACCATCTCTCTGCATTTCTGGTTTAACGGTTCGATCAGAAGATCTCCCGCATTGGAAACACCTCCTCCGATCAACACGACCTCCGGATTAAACAACATCATCAGCGTTGATATTCCCGCCGCCAGATAAGAAATAAACCGATTCAGGATTTCCCTGCAGGTTGCATCTCCTTCCTTCACGCCTCTCGTTACCATACTGTTGTCATAAACTCCCTCATTCTCTTTTACATACTGATGAAGGATCGTCTTCCTCCGGTTCTTCATCATCTCCAGGGCATCTCTCATCATTGCTGTTCCGGAACAGTAGGCCTCCAGATGTCCCCTTCTTCCGCAGAGGCAGATATCTCCACCCTCGGTCTGGACCATCATATGTCCGAACTCTCCGGCCATGTTTGCCGCCCCGCCAAAGATCTTTCCGTTGATAATAATTCCGCCTCCGACTCCGGTTCCAAGCGTCAGAAGCAGCAGATTTTCTTTTCCGCTTTCTCCGAAGGCATATTCGCCGAGCGCATTGATATTCGCGTCATTTTCTATGAAATACGGTGCCCGGTAATATTCTCCCAGCTTTTTGGCCGGATTAAATCCATCCCAGCGGAGTTTTGCCAGATAGACGGTTTCACCGGCCTTACGGTCTACCGTTCCCGGCAGTCCCATGGCCAGTGCTTGAATTTTCGGCTCTCGGATCCCATTTTTTTCAAACATCCGGTCAAGGGTTTCGATCATATCATCGCTGACTGCTTCATATCCGCGTTCCGCCTTTGTCGGAATTTGTGTTTTCGCAACCACCTGTTTTTCTTCGTCCATGATCATCAGTTTCACATTGGTCCCTCCAACGTCAATTCCGATGAAATATCCCTCCATCAGCGGATTCTCCTTTCTCTCCGTTTCTTCTACTGTTTATATCTTGAGAGCAGGAACTCCGTCCTGTCTCCCTTGTCCTTCATTGTTTCCTTATCCTTCAGTAAATACAGCAGCGCATCGACTACCAGAAGTTCCATCACATGGGAAGCTCCTCCCAAATCCTGGAATGGATGATCTCGTGATTCTGTACAAAGGACATAGCCTGCTTCTCGTGCGGCATCTGATTGTCTGGTATCTGTAATCAGGATTGTCTCCATTCCAATCTCCCGTGCCAGTCTCAACGCCTGTATCACATGAATCGTTTCCCCAGAATGGCTGATTGCCACCATGACATCACGTTTTCCGGAAAGACCGACACTTCGGATTGCGTATTCCGGCACATCAGACACAAAACTCTTGATTCCCAGTCTTGTAAGTCGATGTGCAAAATCTGCGGCAATCTCTCCAGTATTCCCCCATGCAATCAGATATACGGTTTCTGCTTCCGCAAGAAGATTCACACATCGTTTCACAATGTCCTGATCCATCTTTTCCGCAGCTTCCCGAATGTCCCTGGAAACCTTATCAAAAAATTCTTTCAGGCTCCCCTGCTCGCTCTGTACATCCTTCTTCTGTTTTCCCAAAAGTTCCGAAGCCAAGCTGATCTTCATCTGGTAAAATCCGCTGTAGCCCACATGACGGCACATCCGAATTACGGTTGCATCGCTGGTCTCACTTCGTTTTGCCAGCTCCGCAATATTCAATTCAACAACCTCCTCCGGATGCTTCAGGATATAATCAGCAACCTTCTTCTCTGCCTGAAACATTTCACTGTAACAGCTTCTGATTGTATCCAGTGTCAAGTTTTCCTCCTTCCAAGAAGCTAAACTTCACGAAGTTTTTCTTCATTCATGAAGTCTCACTTCTTCAGCTTCACGTATTATTTTGTTTTTTTATTACTTTTTTGTGAGTTTTTATGTTTTTTGTCTTTTTTTGATGGTTTCATTGTACACTTTGCCACGGAGTTTGTCAAGCATTTATGAAGCAAAACTTTATTTTCAGCTTCATATGCGGAGTTTTTCTTTTTACAACCCCCGAGCGTGAAGTAATACTTTTATCACATTCCATTTATCCGCTGCAGCAGGATCTCCGCGGAGTGTTTTGGTTTCATAGGACTCGCTTTCCTACGAAGCAAAAAGACCGTCTGCAGGGAATCTGCCTCATTCCCTGCAAACGGTCTCCACCTCTTTGTTATTTATAATTTCTTTCCGTCTTCTTCCGGTCCTTCTCTTTTACAGCTTTGAATCCGACATCAACATCTCTGTTTTGTCTCCCTTTCCAGACTTTCCGCCTTCCCGTCCGACAAAATACAGAAGCGCATCTACTACGGCCAGCTCCAGCAGATGGGAGTCACCGCCAAAGTCATGGAATGGCTGTTCCTTTACGGAGGTACAAAGCAGATGATCTGCCAGCTTTTCAGCTTCCGACTGCGGCGTATTGGTGATCAGGATCGTCGGAATGCCAAGCTCTTTTGCCAGCTTCATAGCCTGGATCACATGGATTGAGCTTCCCGAATGGCTGATCGCCACAAGCACATCAGCACTGTCTCCAAGTCCCAGACTCCGCATTGCATACTCCGGCATATCCGACATAAAGCTTTTAATCCCGCTTCTCGCAAGACGGTGGGCAAAATCTGCTGCGATCTCTCCCGTATTGCCCCACGCCGACATATACACCGTATTGGCCTTCGTAATCAGCCTTGCACAAGTCAGCAAGCTTTCCGTATCGATGCTCCGCGATACATCTGCAATATTCTTGGACAGCATATTAAAAAAGCTCACCGAATCCTGCGGCCCACGTTCTCCATTTACCTCATCTCTGGCCGAAACCTTTCCCAGATCCGAAGCCAGGCTGATCTTCATCTGGTAAAATCCGCTGTAGCCGATATGACGACACATTCGGATGATCGTAGCATCGCTGGTCCCGCTGGCTTTCGCCAGCTCCGCAATGCTCATATTCACTGCCTGTCCCTGGTTCTCCAGCACATAATCAGCGACCTTTTTCTCTGCCTGAAACATTTCATTATAAAACTGCCTGATTTTATCAATTGCCATAGAGCCTCCCACTGCACATCACACTTAATACTTAAAATTATAATAGTCTTTGTCCTGTTATGCAATCTGATTCTTTCTCACTCATCATTTTTTCTGTTTTTCCCAGTCCGATTATCCCATATTTGTCTAAAAAGTCAAAAACTGCTGAGCTGTCAAGATCTCTCTCAACAACTCAGCAGCCTTTTTCATGTTTTATCTATTTTACTTCACTTCATCCAGGCTTTCTTCCAGCGCCTTAATCATCTCATCCACATGCTCTTTCTTGATCACCAGCGGAGGGACAAACCGGATCACATTGTTTTCAGCGGTGATCAGGATCACGCCCCTGCTGATCACTGCCTTGGCAATGGCGGCCGGATTTTCCGTAAACTCCAGGCCCTGGATCAGGCCCTTTCCGCGGTGTTCCTTCACCATGGGATAGTTTGCCTTTACTTCTTCCAGACGTTCCCAGAGATAAGTGCCCATCTCATTGACATTTTCCAGAATATGTTCCTCCTCAAAAAGATCAAACACCTTGCTGGCTGCCGCACATACCAGCGGATTTCCGCCGTAGGTGCTGCCATGATCGCCGGGAACCAGAACTGCGGCCTTCTCATTTGTCACAAAGGCTCCGATGGGAAGTCCGTTTCCGAGCGCCTTTGCCACAGTCATCACATCGGGCTTTACGCCTGCATATTCACTGGCGAACATCTTGCCGCTGCGGCCCATTCCGCACTGGATTTCATCGAAGATCAGGAGCATGTCATGCTCGTCGCAAAGGGCCCGTACACCCTTTAAGAACTCCGGATTGGCCGGATAAATCCCGCCCTCGCCCTGGATCGGCTCCAGAATAATAGCGCAGGTCTTCTCATTGATCAGTGCCTTCACACTGTCCAGATCGTTGTAATCAGCAAACTTGATTCCGCCGATCAATGGACGGAAATCCTCCTGATAATGGGGATTTCCCGTCACGGAAAGGGCGCCCATGCTCCGTCCGTGGAACGAATGGTTCATGGCAATGATCTCATGATCCGTTTTCCCGTCTTTTTTAATGGCATATTTTCTGGCAGTCTTGATGGCGCCCTCAATGGCCTCGGTACCGCTGTTGGTAAAGAATACCCGGTTCAGTCCGGTTGCCTTCACCAGCTTTTCTGCTGCCTCAATAGCAGGAACGTTATAATACAGGTTGGATGTGTGGACCAGCTTGTCCACCTGTGCCTTCACGGCATTGTCAAACTTCTCGTTATGATAGCCCAGGCCGAATACGGCGATTCCTGCCGCAAAATCCAGATATTTCCTTCCCTCCACATCATAGAGGTAAACACCCTCGCCATGATCAAACACGATCGGTGTCCGGTTGTAGGTATGTAAAAGCACCTGTTCGCCGCGGTCCATATATTCCTTAGACTTCATGATAATAACGCTCCTCTCCGCTCTTTAAAATCGCTGTTCCGATACCCTTGTTGGTAAAGATTTCCAGAAGCAGGCAGTGTGGAATCCGTCCGTCCAGGATATGGACTCTGGAAACTCCCTCCTGCAGCGCATCAATGCAGTTCTTCAGCTTGGGAAGCATACCGCCGCCGGCATTGCCTTCGGCAATAAACTTCTCCGCGTCCTCCAATGTCAGCTCCGAAATCAGGCTGGACTTGTCATTGAAGTCCCGGTAAACGCCCTCCACATCCGTTAAGAACGCCAGCTTCTCAGCCTTGACCGCCTTGGCAATGGCACAGGCCGCATCATCGGCATTGATATTATAGCTGTCAAAATTATCATCATATCCGATGGGACACACAATGGGAAGGAAATCCTTCTCCAGAAGATCAAATAAAAGCTCCGGATTCACCTTTTTAATGTTTCCCACATAGCCGATATCCTGCCCGTCGGAAAGCTTCTTCTCCACGTTCAGCAGGCCGCCATCCTTGCCGCTGATTCCGACCGCCTTCACACCAAGCTCCTGAACCAGCTGCACCAGACTCTTATTCACACGGTTTAAAACCATCTCCGCCAGCTCCATGGTCGGCTCATCTGTTACGCGGAGTCCGTTGACAAATCTCGGCTCCATGCCGATCTTTTTGACCCAGGAGCTGATCTCCTTGCCGCCGCCGTGAACGATGATGGGCTTAAAGCCGACCAGCTTTAACAGCACCACATCCTTGATGACATTCATCTTCAGTTTTTCATCCACCATAGCGCTTCCGCCGTACTTGACAACGATGATCTTGCGGTTAAACCGCTGGATATAAGGAAGTGCCTCGATAAGCACCTCCGCCTTGTGCATGATCAGTGAATCCATTTCCATTTCTTTTTATCCTTTCCGGTCGTTCCCGGCGTTTTCTTTTCGCTTTCCTGTAAAGCCGGCGGCTCCGTGCTTTACAGGACAAACTTTGCAAGATATCCCCACACAAAGATGAAGAGTACGATCAGCGGCAGGATATACTTACAGTACACCCGCAGCCAGCCGGGGAACTTGATTCCTATTCCTTCGTTTGCTTCTGCCTGGAACTTTTTCCAGCCCCAGCCGTATCTGGTCACGCAGAACAGCAGATACACCAGGCTGCCCAGAGGCAGAAGATTGTTGCTTACGATAAAATCCTCCAGATCCAGCACGTTGCTGCCGGCTCCCAGGGGCATAAAGCCGCTCCAGAGGTTGAAGCCCAGCACGCAGGGCACGGACAGCACGATGATGGCGATCATATTTACAAGAACTGCCTTCTTTCTCGTGCATCCCGTCAGATCCACCGCAAATGAAATAATATTTTCAAATACCGCAATGACCGTGGAGGCTGCGGCAAAAAACATGAAAACAAAGAAGAGTGTGCCCCAGAGCTGTCCCAGAGGCATGGCGTTAAATACATTAGGCAGGGTCACAAAGATCAGGCTGGGGCCTTCTCCCGGATCCACACCGTAGGCAAAGCAGGCCGGGAAGATAATCAGTCCGGCAACCAGTGCCACAAAGGTATCCAGTGCCATGATGCTCACTGCCTCACCGGTCAGTCTGCGCTCTTTTCCAATATAGCTTCCAAAGATCGCAAGGGCTCCGATTCCCAGGCTCAGCGTAAAGAATGACTGGCCCATGGCCGCATACAGCACATTCCAGATCCCGTTTTCCTGTACCTTGGAAAAATCAGGAAGCAGATAAAATTTCAGACCCTCGCCGGCTCCCTTTAAGGCAACCGAATTGACTGCCAGAATCAGCATCATAAACAGCAGGCAGATCATCATGACCTTTGTGATCCGCTCCACGCCCTTCTGAAGTCCCATGGCGCAGACACCGAAGCACAGTACCACCACGATCACCATAAACAGGGTCATCACGCCGGGATTCTGGGTCATGGCACCGAAAGCCGTTCCAATCTCTTCTGCATTAAGACCGTTGAACTTTCCTGCTGCCATTTTTACCATATAATACAGCATCCAGCCGGCGATGGTGGTGTAGAACATCATCAGCAGATAGTTTCCTGCGATTCCGAACCACTTATATACATGCCATTTGGAGCCCTTCGGCTCCAGTGTGTCAAAGGACCTCGCCAGACTTTTCTGGCTTGCCCGGCCGACCGCCAGCTCTGCCACCATGATGGGCATTCCCAGGATCAGCAGGAAGAAAATATAGAACAGAACAAAGGCCGCTCCGCCATATTTTCCGGTGATGTAGGGAAATCTCCATACATTTCCCAGGCCGATGGCACAGCCTGCGGAGATCAGGATAAATCCCAGTCTTGAAGAAAATTTTTCTCGGTTCATACTTACAAACCCCTTTCAAAATACTGTCCAACAGTATAACACAAAGGGCTTCGTTTTGTCTATCAGGAACGGTAATCCGCGTTGATCTTTACATAATCATAGGTCAGATCGCAGCCCCATGCCGTGGCTCCGGCACTGCCCATCTTCATATCGGCAATGGCTGTAACCGCTTCCTCGGAAAGGATCTTTGTGGCCTCCTCCTCACTGTATCCGGTAGAAACGCCGTTCTCCACGATCTTCAGCTTTCCGGCAGCGCTCTCGAACCAGATATCTACCTTCTCCGGGTCAAACTTCACACCGGAGTAGCCCAGTGCACAGAGGATCCGTCCCCAGTTTGCATCATGACCGTAAATAGCTGCCTTCGTCAGACTGGAGGTTACCACCGACTTGGCAAGGATCTTTGCATTTTCCTTTGTATCGGCGCCCAGTACCTTAACCTCAAAGAGGCAGGTCGCACCCTCACCGTCTCCGGCGATCTTCTTGGAAAGCTCCGTCATAACCTCATGGAGTACCGCACAGAACTCCCTGTAATCCTCGTCTGCTTCGGTGATCTCTTTATTTCCGGCCAGACCGTTTGCCATTAAGAGCACACTGTCATTGGTAGAAGTATCTCCGTCCACGGAAATCATGTTGAAGGTATCCTCCACATCGTCGCTCAGTGCCTTCTGGAGCATGTCATGGGAAATGGCTGCGTCTGTCATGACGAAGCAGAGCATGGTTGCCATATTGGGGTGAATCATGCCAGAGCCCTTGCACATGCCGGCCACAGTCACCGTTTTTCCGCCCAGCACCGTCTCAAAAGCCACTTCCTTTGGCTTCGTATCCGTGGTCATAATGGCCTCTGCCGCCAGATGGGCATCCTCTCTGCTGCTTCCGAGGAGCGGAGCCAGCTTTCCGATTCCGCTCCCTATGATATCCATGGGAAGCTGCGCACCGATAACTCCGGTGGAAGCCACCAGAACCGCATCGCCGGGCACACCGAGAACCTTTCCGGCCTCTGCCGCCATCTCCTTACAGCAGTTGTATCCCTCGATTCCCGTGCAGGCGTTTGCCACACCGCTGTTGACCACAACGGCCTGTGCAAACTCACTTTCATATACCACCTCATGATCCCATTTTACGGGAGCTGCCTTCACCACATTCGTGGTAAACACACCGGCCGCCCTGCAGGGAACCTCGCTGTATACCATGGCCATGTCCTTCTTACCGCCTTTTTTGATCCCGGCATAAAGACCGGCCGCTTTAAATCCCTTCGGCGCTGTCACGCCGCCGTCAATTTTCTTCATACTGTATGATCCTCCTTTTGATTCTGCGTTACGGGAACATGGGAACCTGTGTCAGTCCCATATTCTCTTTTAATCCAAACAGCAGGTTCATGTTCTGTACTGCCTGTCCTGCTGCCCCCTTTACCAGGTTATCCAGTGCACCGATGGCAATGATCCGCCCTGTCCGCTCATCGATCTTGAAGCCGATATCCACAAAGTTGCTGCCCTCAACCCATCTGGTCTCCGGATAAACACCCTCCGGCAGCACTCTCACAAAGAACTCATTCTCATAATACTTATCATAAACTGCCTTAACCTCTTCCCAGGTCACATGCGTTTTCAGATTTGCATAGGTGGTTGCCAGAATTCCGCGGTTCATGGGAACCAGGTGCGGAGTAAAGTTCAAAAGCACCGGCTGTCCGCAGGCATAGCCAAGCTGCTCTTCGATCTCCGGCGTATGTCTGTGGCTTGCCACGCCGTAAGCCTTCATGCTTTCATTGACCTCACAGAACAGGTTCGGAACCTTAGCTCCTCTTCCTGCGCCGGAGGTTCCGGACTTTGCATCAATTATAATAGAAGAAACATCCACCAGTCCCTCTTTTACCAGCGGGTAAAGAGTCAGGATCGAGCAGGTGGTGTAGCAGCCGGGATTGGCCACCAGTCTTGCTTTCTTCACGTCCTCCCGGTTGATCTCACAGAGCCCGTAAACTGCTTCCGGAATGTACTGGGGGCTCTTATGCTCCAGGCCGTACCACTTTTCATATACCTTTACATCTTTAATACGAAAGTCAGCGCTCAGATCCACGATTTTTGTCTTGGATAAGATCCCGTCATTGACCAGGGACGCACATAAGCCCTGAGGCGTTGCGGTGAAAATCACATCCGCCTGCTCTGCCAGCTCTTCCATATTATCATCGAGACATTTCTCATCTACCATCTGAAACATGTTTCTGTATATGGAAGCATAATCCTCACCCACATAGCTTCTGGAGCCGTACCACACGATCTCTGCTTCCGGGTGCCCCAGAAGAAGTCTTGCCAGCTCTGCACCCGCATATCCAGTGGAGCCGATAATTCCAGCTTTAATCATTTCCTCTTCCTCCGTTAATTTTATTCATTATCATACATCATGTAATTTCGCTTTTCTCATGGAATTAGAATATTCCCACTGCCCTTAATTGTCAAGTTTTCTTTTTTTCTTTCCATTTCTGTTTGTGAAGCAGTATATATCCTCCAAACAGTTTATAATTATACATATGCATTGCATAATATGCAACCTTTTTTTCATTTTTTTCAAAAAAGTGGTTGCATTTTCCAAGGAACTGTTGTATATTTATTCTCGCAACAAGCAAAGCAGTGAATAAACATAAGTTTTTATGAGGAGGATAAACATCATGGCAAAGGAAAAAGTTATTCTTGCATACTCAGGCGGTCTTGATACTTCTGTTCTGATCCCCTGGTTAAAGGAAAATTATGATTACGAAGTGATCTGTGTCTGCATCGATGTCGGACAGGGAAACGAATTAGACGGTCTGGAAGAAAGAGCTCTTTCCACCGGTGCTTCCAAGCTTTATATTGAGCATGTAGTTGACGAATTCTGTGATGACTACATCCTCCCCTGCATCAAGGCTGATGCCGTTTACGAGCACAGCTACCTGTTAGGTACCGCAATGGCACGTCCGCTGATCGCAAAGATCCTGGTTGACATCGCCAAGAAGGAGGGCGCAGTTGCCATCTGCCACGGCGCTACCGGAAAGGGCAACGATCAGGTTCGTTTCGAGCTTGGCATCAAGGCCCTGGCTCCCGACTTAAAGATCATCGCTCCCTGGCGGATCTGGGATATGCAGTCCCGTGAAGATGAATTAAAGTACTGTGAAGAGCATGGAATCAACCTTCCTTTCAAGGCTGATAACAGCTACAGCCGCGACCGCAACATCTGGCACATCAGCCACGAAGGTCTGGAGCTGGAGGATCCTGCCTGCGCTCCCAATTATGATCACATGCTGGTTCTCGGAACCACACCGGAAAAGGCTCCCGATAAAGCAGAGGAAATCTCCATCTCCTTCAAGGAAGGCAAACCTGTCGCATTAAACGGCAAGGAAATGAAGCTTTCCGAGATCATCACCGAGCTGAACAAGCTGGGCGGCAAGCACGGAATCGGCATCGCCGATATCGTAGAAAACCGTATGGTCGGCATGAAGTCCCGTGGTGTTTATGAGACTCCCGGAGGAACCATCCTGCTGGCAGCTCATGAGCAGCTGGAGGAGCTGATCCTCGACAAAGAGACCATGGCAATGAAAAAAGATGTCGGCAACAAGTTCGCTGATATCGTTTACTCCGCAAAGTGGTTCTCCCCTCTGCGCGAAGCATGCCAGGCTTTCGTGGAATCCACCCAGAAGTACGTGACCGGCGAGTGCAAGATGAAGCTCTACAAGGGCAACATCATCAAGCAGGGAACCACCTCTCCCTACTCCATCTACAATGAGAGCATCGCTTCCTTCACTACCGGTGACCTGTATGATCACCATGATGCAGAAGGCTTCATCAACCTGTACGGCCTTTCCACAAAGGTTCGCGCAATGAAAATGGCCGAGGTTGCTAAGAACGAAAAATAAAACAGATCTGGAAACAGAGATGTAAAATAATGAAGTGAGTAGAATCCCCGCCTGCCTGATCGGCAGACGGGGATTCTTGTTTAATGTTATAAGCCCAAAATCATTCCATTTGACATGATTCTGGGCCTTTTCTAATATATTCTTTTCAACATGTTCGGTGCGATTGTTATCTTCTTCTTTCATGTTTGAATATAGAAAAACAGGTGACATACAAATCTTGTACATCACCTGTTCACTATTGATTTATTCGATTGTTCTTATACAAACATCTGCTGTAACAGACCCTTTTTCAGTTCTTCCCACGCAGATAAAGTTGCTTTCTGCTTCTCAATGACTTCATCCAATGATGAAAGACAATCAGCAATCTTCTGCTGTTCTGCAAGACAAGGAAAATCATAAACCAGACTTTGAATAATCTGAGCTGATAAATTTCCCTGTCCGCCTTGAAGATATGTTCGCAAAATAGTTTCCTTGTTATGTCTCAAAATTTCAACAATAAATTTTCTATGAAAATCATTCAATGGTCTAATACATAAAATAGCCTGATTGATAGCACCTTTGATTTTAGAAATATCAACTTCACCACTTGTAGCACCATAAAGTGCATATAAAATGTCACCAATATCTACCATTTTCGCAGATGATTCATTCAATCCATCCTTCGTAATACGCAACTCTGTTTTATCATCATGAATTTCTCCTGAACGAATAAATGAAATTGTTCCATTTTCATAATAACGTGCTTCCCCTGATTTCGGTGTTCCACCTGAAAATGTTTTACAAATATCTCCCAACTTCTTTTCTTCCCACTCAGGAAAATCACTTCCATCATCCGCTTTGAACCTTACTTCCTGACTGAACAGCTTCTGCATCACACCTTTTTTACGTTCTTCCCATGCAGATACAGTTTCCTTTTGTTTCTCAATCACTGTATCAAAAGATACAAGACAATCAGCAATTTTCTGCTGTTCTTCGAGGCAAGGAACTGGAACCAATTCCTGCAAAAATTCTTTTGCCACAAGATTTCTCATCATTGTTGAAGATTTTGTACATCTAACCAAAACACGTCCCATAATCGGTTCATGCCTAATATATTCTTTCCAAAATCCAACACTATACAATGATAAATTCTTTGGATGAAATACATCAAAAATATGGGATACGATTCCATCCCCAATATCATTTAATACAAAACGACCATGCGAGTATTCTTTATTCACATGACCTTCAAACGCAATATCTCCATACAGCATTACATTATATGTTTTCAGATAATCTTCGTTTGATACACTTGCATCTTCTTTATAATACATATTAGCGACCGAAATAATTTTGTCTGTTCCATAACAAGTATTTTTATTAGTTGTCTTCTCAAAAATTTCACTGAATTTCTTTTCTTCCCAATCAGGAAATTCACTTCCATCATCTGCTTTAAACCTTAATTTAGGTTCTATCATTATATCACCTTGTTTTCATCAATTTAATATTCTTACCAATTTTTTAAGTAACCCACCAATTTGTGGTATAATAGCTGGCACAGTTCCAGCAATAGATGCTATATTGCTCAAATCCGAAATATATTCACTAAATCTTTTCGGCTCAGATTTGATATCCTGTAAAATGTTAATCAAACTACCATATCTTTCTATTGATTCATCTGTACTTCTCTTTAACTCGTCAATAATCTCCTGAATTTGTGCAGTCACATCTGGCTTTACATCTACATATTCTTCCAATTTTTCCATTCCAGAAAAAGTAAACTGCAAGCATCCATAACTACCAGTAATATAACCACGATGTTCAAAATCATCAAATCTATTTTTTGCACGTCTTAGAATCTGACTTTTATCCTGCTGATATTTGCCATCTTTCGTTTCTGTCCATTCTTCTGTCATAAATAATAAAGGCAACGTTTGTGCTGTCATTTCAATATCAGTGCCATCCAAACCATCACACAATTCTTTCATTTTACTCAAAATAAAAATCTCTTTTTGATGAAAATTTGTAGGATACCAATTTCTAACAATATCCATAGAAACTTTTTTATTATCAACCCTATTATTTACATGATAATTATAAATAGCACGTTTCCCAACATCTTCCTTACTTGGTTTACCCATACTATCACCTTACCTTTTACAGTCCAAGCTGTCTCATAAAACTTTCAGCCTTATCAATCGCAGCTTTTGTCTCAGAATCCAGTGTCTTAATCTGAGCTTTTACAGCATCCAAATCCACAGGTTCTTCTTCCTCGAATGTATCAACATATCTCGGAATGTTCAGATTATAGCCGTTCTCGATAATCTCACTCATATCTGCTACATGAGCAAATTTATCTACGTCTACACGCTTTGCATATGCATCTACAATCTTATCAATGTGTTCCTGTTCCAAGACATTCTGATTCTTTCCAGCCTTGAACTCTTTCGATGCATCAATGAACAGAATATTTCCTGAATTGCCGTTTCTCTTGCTTTTCAGCACCAGTACGCATACTGGGATTCCTGTTCCATGGAACAGATTTGCAGGCAATCCGATAACAGCATCCAGTCTATTCAGGTCTTTGATGATATATTTTCTGATTGCTTCTTCTGCTCCACCACGGAACAATACACCGTGAGGTAACAGTACAGCTACACGACCATCAGAATCATCCATGTGATAAATCATATGTTCTACAAAGGCAAGGTCTGCAGCAGACTTCGGTGCCAGCTTTCCAGCTCCGCTGTATCGTGGGTCATCTTCAAATTTCTTATCCGCAGACCACTTCAAGCTATACGGTGGATTGCAGACCTGTACAGTCAGCTTCAAATCATTACCGTATTTGTCATCTTTCAGTGTATCTCCTTTGTAAATATCAAAATTCTGCCAGTCTACACCATGCATAATCATGTTCATTCTTGATAGGTTGTATGTTGTGGCGTTCAACTCCTGTCCGTAGAAATGACCAACTTTATGTGTGGTCAAATGCTTCTGAACTTCTAACAGCATGGATGCAGAACCGCAGGTACAGTCACCGACGGTCTTTGCTTCGTCCAGTCCAAGGGATGCAAGTGTAGCACAAAGTCTACTCGGTCCGGCAGGTGTGAAGAACTCTCCACCTTTCTTTCCGGCATCTGAAGCAAACAGACCAATCAGAATCATATATGCTGTACCAAGTACATCAAACTGAGAATCCTGTAAATCAAAGTCAATGTCTGAGACCTTGACCATGACACGACCAATCATATCTGTACGGTCTGCCACTGTCTCTCCAAGACGTGCATCCTGTAAACGCATATCATTGAACAATCCATCAAATGCTTTGTTGGATTCATGACCCATTGTAGAACCTACAAGGTCATTGATTGCTTTTTCAAAATCTTCTACGCTGAACTTGTCAGCATCATTCTCAAATTTTGTAATCTTACGAATCAGGTTACGGAACAGGTTTTCCGGCTTGATGACATATCCCAGTTTGGATAAAGACCAGTCTTCTACAACAGGTCTGTAATCATCATCCGCAAATGCTTCTTCGTATGTTACACCGTCATTTTCAAGGATTTCTGCCATGTACATCTCTGTACGTTCTGACAGATAACGATAGAAAATAACTCCAAGAATATAATTCTTGAACTCGCTGGCATCCATCTGTCCTCGTAATTCGTTGGCAATCGCCCAGAGCTTTTGAGAAAGCTCATTTGCCTGTGCCTGATATGTATTTGTATCTGCCATAATTATTCTCCCTCTGCTTTGTATTTGTTATAGGTCTCTGTTACAAATGTCTTCACTGATTTCGTCAACTTCGTCATTTTCAGAAGACCCAGCTTGTATGCTGTCAATCTCTTACGAATATCATCATCTGAAATCGTACCGTGGAACACATATTCCGTAAACAGTTCTGATACAATCATGTAATCAATCTTGTTATCAAACGCAAATTCTTCCATGTCAGCCTTCATCTGCTCTTTCTCGAACTGAGTGAATGCTTCCATGATATCTGCATCCTCTGGCAAATCATAGAATCTTGTCAAAATGAACTGTTTCATGACCTCTTTTTTGAGTCTCAATGATTCATTATCGGAACGCTCAATCTCACGCAGAATCAGATCAACATCCTGCTGCTTTTCTTCCTCTGTCTTGTCGTGAGCATTCGCATTTTTCAGCAGATTCAGGATATACACGACATTGATACGGTCAGTACGGACAAGCTCTATATCGAAATCCACATCTACCGGTACAGGCACTTTCGGATTTGGATTGTGTGTCTGATCTTTGTAATACAGATACCAGCTCTTGAATCCTTCGTATTCATTCTCATCCATCACAACAGCAAGGTCATCCCAGTCAAACTTAGAAAATGTTTTCAAAGTAGCAAGGGTCTTTGCCATTGAACGGAACGCAATGATGAACATACGGATTTCATCTTCTGACTTGAGCTGACCAGCTGCATCCACATCCGCTGTAATTTTTCTCAGTACAGGTTCCTGATTTACCCACTGATTCAGATAATACTCATAATTTTCAAGCAGATATTCATTCGGGTCTCCGTCCCCGGAGAATAATGTCAGTGCATCATCCTGCCACTGCTTGATATTTCTGTATGATACAATCTGTCCAAACTGCTTTGTCACCTTATCTACACGGTTTGTACGACTATATGCCTGTACAAGTGAGTGCCAGATAAGATTCTTGTCCAGATACAGCGTATTCAATGGCTTTGCATCGAATCCGGTCAAGAACATATTGACTACCAAGAGAATATCAACCTGCGGTAAATCCTTCTGTTTCAATCTCTTTGCAATATCTTTTCTGTATGCATCGAATGTATCAATCGTAAATGCTGTATTGTATAAAGCATTGTAATCCTGCATACAACGGTCAAGAAGTTCCTGTGAATGTTCATCTGCACCATCATCCATATCTTCATTTGCCTGATAGGAAAAGATTGCAGCCACTTTCAGCTTCTTATCATCTGGTTCCGCATCATTCAGCTTCTTGAATTCATCATAATACTTTCCAAGGGTCTGAATCTTATCCACTGCGAACAGTGCTGTATAAATATCCTTGCCCTGTGGATGTACATGCTGTTCATGATGCTCAAAGATATGCTTTGCAATGCCAGCAATACGCTCATCATCATGGTACAGAGGTTCCATGTCGATTTTATGACGCTTGCAGTATTCCGGGTCATCCAGCTGTTCCGGGTCAATTCCTTTTACCGCAATCTCTTTTGCAAAAATCGTGCGCTGATATTCTACTGAAAAACGAAGCACATTACCATCTGCAATTGCATCTTTGATCATGTACCTGTGCAGGCACGAATCCAGCTTATCCCCTGCATGGAATATATCCGCTGTGGTACGACCATCCGCACCCTTGTTTTTCTCAAAAATCGGTGTTCCGGTGAATCCGATGTAATTTGCTCTTTCAAAATGCTTTTCAATCTTACCATGCATCTTTCCGAACTGAGAGCGATGACACTCATCAATGATAAATACAACCTTCTTATCTTTATATGCATCCATTACGACTGCATATTTCGGATTCTTAACAGCATTTGCCATCTTCTGAATCGTTGTGACAATCATCTTTTTCTCAGATGATTTCAGCATGCTGATAAGTACAGCCGTACTGTCCGTATTGTCTACACAGTCTTTTTCAAAACTGTTATATTCATCAACAGTCTGGTCATCCAGGTCTTTTCTGTCAATCAGAAATACGACCAAATCTACCATTGATTCATCACGCAAAAGCTGTGCAAGCTTGAATGATGTCAATGTCTTTCCTGACCCTGTACAGGCAAATACATAACCGTTCTGATTCACTTCCAATACACGCTTCTTTGCAGCCTTTACAGCGTAAATCTGGTATGGTCTCATGACCATCAATACAGGCTCCGTGGTCTTAATGACCATGTATTTATCCATCATCTCTGTAATAGCAGATTTACGGAAAAATTCACCTGTGAATGTGTTCAGGTCATTGATACGTGTATTCTTTTCATCGGTCCAGAAGAATACAAGAGATTTCAGGATTGGATTGTACTGACCATCCATCAGCTCATTTTCATTACAGAAATACTTCGTCTGTACAGAATTGCTGACTATGAACAACTGTAAGTATCTGAAAATACCTTTAAAAGAAAACTTCCTATACCGGTTAATCTGGTTGATTGCTTCGTTGATTTCCACGCCGGGGCGTTTCAATTCAATCTGTACAAGCGGTAAACCGTTGATAAGGACGGTCACATCATAACGATTCTTGTACACTACATCGTCTTTGTGTGCCTTGTCCATTGTGACCTGATGTGTTACCTGATAGATATTTCTATCTGTATCACCTGAGAAGAAATCAATATACACTGATTCTCCATTATCCAGCTGTAACACATATTTATCACGAAGAATCTTTGCTGATTCATACACAGAATGATTATCTACATGAATCATAATGCGGTTGAACTCAGCATCTGAAAATGATGCATCATGTCCTTTTTCTGCCAGCTTCTTTGCATTAAACTTTGCAAGCTGTTCACGGAAATTGGAAATCACATCTTCATACGTTTTCATTTGTGCAAACTGATAACCAATTTCCTCTAACCGTTTTATAAAAATTGTTTCCACTTCATACTCCGATGTATGCGCCATACCACTTTCTCCATGTTATCTTTTGTATTCTTCAGCACCTTATTTTCTCATTTCGCTGAATTCCAACCATTTTATTCCCTGTTCGTTTTTTGCTCCGATATTTTTATGGCATCCAAATAATCTTTTTCTAAACCAACTTTCCCAATGGCTTCCCTCAATGTCTTTTGCATAGATCTCCAGAACCTGGCGATAAAATACTTTCTCTGATACACGAATATCACGGATTCTCTCCAGAAGCTCCTTACAATATCCACCGCCACCGAGATTTTTCAACCGTACATCATCCAGTGCAAACCCTTTTCTCATATACTCTTTTAAAATTTCGGTTGCCCAGATTCTAAACTGCGTTCCACGTTTTGATCTCACACGATAGCCGACAGAAATGATAACATCAAGCTTGTAATAATCCACGCGGCATGTTTTTTCATTAGAAGCAGTTGTTGCAAAATTTGTCAGACCATCCTCTGTCGTATATAGAATCATATCTGGTTTTTCTTTGTTCATAAATTCATTTTTCCCCTTGAACTCAGATACAATATTTTCTACATATCTAATTTTTCAATACTAATGTCTACCGTTCCTTGACACCTCTCTGCGGAAGTTCTGCTCTCGCGCTTCGCGCTCGACAGAACGACTGTGGCTCTAAGACTCAGACTTCGCTTCGCTCGTCTTCGTCAAGAGCACACATGTCTCAACTCCATTGGTTCCGGGGAACATATCGACGCAGCAGACGCGTACAGCTCGATAACCGGCCTGTACGAATACCTCCAGGTCGCGGGCAAGGGAGGTGGGCTTGCAGCTGATGTATACGATCTTGTCAACGCCGTAGCTGATGATTTTCGGCAGTGCCTTGGGATGGATTCCGTCGCGGGGCGGATCGAGAACGATGAAGTCCGGCTTTTCTTCGATGTTGTCCAGTACCTTCAGGACATCACCGGCGAGGAAGCGGCAGTTTTCCAGTCCGTTTCCGGCGGCGTTCAGTCTGGCTGCTTCCACGGCCTCTTCTACAATCTCCACACCAATAACCTCGCGGCAGACCGGTGCCAGCACCTGAGCGATGGTTCCGGTTCCGCTGTAAAGATCATACACCAGGCGGCCATCCACATCTCCTACATATTCTCTTGCAGTCTGATAAAGCACTTCTGCACCGGCAGAATTCGTCTGGAAAAAGGAAAAGGGCGTGATCTTGAACCGCAGGCCCAGGATCTCTTCATAAAAATGATCCTGTCCGTACAGGACTGTGGTTTCATCACTCTGAACCACATCGGCCAGGCTGTCATTTCGCATGTGAAGAATTCCGGTGATGGTTCCTTTCAGGGAACGTGCTTCCAGTCTGGATGCGAACTCGGAAAGAAAGGCCGCTTCTCCCTCCTCCGGTGTCGCTCCGTCAAAGAAACATTCCTCCGTCTGTCCGCTTGTCACCAGTGCCACCAGGATCTCTCCTGTCTTCCATGCCTTTCTTACCAGCAGATGGCGCAGATAACCGGTATGACGCATTTTCCGGTAAAACGGGAGTTGTTTCTCCCGGCACAGTTCCAGCGTTTCCAGCAGGATTGCCCGGAAATCCTCATCGGCGATCCGGCAGTCATCTACTGTAATAATATCATGGAAGCTGCCTCGCTTATGAAGCCCCAGCTCCAGAGGCCCGTCCTTCACCAGGTCACCAAACGAATATTCCATCTTATTACGATAGCCGTACTGTCTGGGGCTGCCCTTAATCCCCTCAAAGACCTCATCGGGACAGTTTTCTCCGAGAAGCTCCCGAACCATGGAGGCCTTTAATTCCAGCTGATTTTCGTATGGCATGGACTGATAGCTGCATCCGCCACAGCTTCCGAAATGACGGCAGAACTCTGTTTCTGATTCCATGGGAGACCGCTCCAGAAGCTCCAGGAGCCGTCCTTCTGCCTTTCCTTTCCGTTTCTTTCCGATGATTCCGCGGATTTTCTGACCGGGAAGTACATTCTTTACCACGATCCGGTCCCCGTCCACCGTCAAAATTCCCTTATTTGGAAAATCCAGACGCTCTACAATTCCCTCAAATGTTTCTCCCTTTTTCATGATAACCTGATCCTTTCTGCTCTCTGCGAATTGATGTCGCAATGGTCTGTATTTTTATGGCTGCCAAAAGCCCTGAACGGCTTGCGTGCTCCACCATGATAAAAGGGAGCCGCCTTCCGGCAGTTCCCTTCTTCTTTCTTTTCGTTCGATTCTCTGTCCATGAAACAGATCCCGTTTTTCATTTCCGGGAGTTTATGCTTCAGAATCCTCCTCAAAAGCATCTTCCTCTGCATGTGCCATGGTATCAGTGCTCTCTTCTTCCTTCTCAGCCGTTTCGGACGCTTCCGCTTCTTCATCCTCGCTGTCCTCTTCGTCATCATCAAAGAAGTCATCATCAAAATCATCATCGAAGTCATCTTCAAAATCTTCGAGATAATCCGGCGTGAAGAACCGATATACCGCATAGGCAATCGCTGCCACAGCTGCCACAGCACCGACAATTGCCAGTACCCAGAGTACCTTACCCTTCTTTTCTTCCTTCTGTTCCTCTTTATGGATCAATTCACTCAGTTTGCTCATACTTAACATCTCCTCAAGCTTTTTATTCATGGCTGTCTGTCCTTTCTTTCCCGCTTCAAAACTTATTTTGTATATTATAACACTCTTTTCCGGATTTTACTATGGAAATCTCACGGATTTCACAGAAATGTAATAAACTGGCGGACAGATTCACGTTCCCGTTCCAGCCCTTCCGGCGCTTCGTTTCCGGTTCTTCAAGCATACTCTGGATCAGATCTTTTTCAGCTTTGCAAAGGTGGCATACAACCGTTTTATTCCGGCACGGTCAAAGTTCACTGTGACCGCATAATCACGCTTCTCTTCTGTGATACTGATTACCGTTCCGTCACCGAACTTCACATGTTTTACCCTGTCACCTTCCTGATAGGAAAGATGCTCCGCCTTTGTGACAGAAAACTGTTTTCCCATATAAACTGCCTTTGTATCATCGGAAGTACCGGCAGCATACTTTGCACCAGGAGCCGTCCATGGACGAAAGGACTTTTTCTCAGCAGAGCTGTTTCGGCTTCCGTATCCTTTGTCCTCCTGCAGGAAGGAACTGCCGGACGAACGGAACATAGACGGCACGTCATCGCGCACAAGCTCCATAGGCGGGATTTCCTCAATAAAGCGGGACGGTTTGGAGAACCTTGTCTCTCCCTTGACCGTCCGCTGTCTGGCACAGGTAAGGATCAGCTCCTTTTCTGCCCTGGTGATACCCACATAGCAGAGCCGCCGTTCCTCCTCCAGCTCTTCCGGATCATCCCCCATGATGGACATCATGCCCGGAAACAGTCCGTCCTCCATGCCGGCCAGATACACGTTGGGGAATTCCAGTCCCTTGGCGCTGTGAAGGGTCATAAGCACCACCCGGTTCTCGGAATCGTCCATGTTATCCACATCAGCAACCAGAGCCACTTCCTCCAGGAAGCCGGAAAGCGTTGCTTCCTCCTCACCGTCCTCCAGTTTTTCCTCATAGCTCACAGCCTTACTTTTCAATTCCTCGATATTCTCCAGCCGGGATTCCGCCTCCACAGGGTCGTCTCCCTCCAGATCCGTCCGGTAACCGGTATCATTCAAAATGTCTTCGATCAGGTCACTGATGGAATAATAGGAAAGCTTGCTGCGGAGCACCAGGATCTCATTGACAAACCCCTGGATTTTTCCGGCCGCCCGTCCAAGGCCCGGAACACGCTCGGCAAGCTGACATGCCTCAAAAAAGCTTAAACCGGCTGCCTCGGCGTAGTTCATGATTTTTCCCACCGATGTTGCCCCGATCCCACGCTTCGGCACATTGATGATCCGCTGTACCGCCAGATCATCCTTTCCATTGGACACGGTCTTCAAATAACTCAGAATATCCTTGATTTCTTTTCGCTGGTAGAAATTCACTCCGCCCACCAGGCGGTAGGGAACACTGCGGTTCACACATTTTTCCTCCAGAAGTCTGGACTGGGCATTTGTCCGGTAAAGGACCGCAAAATCCGAATACTCCGCGCCGTCCATCACCCGGCGCTGAATGTCCGCCACAATGGCATCAGCCTCCTCATAGGCCGTATCATACTGGCGGAACCGAACCGGCTTTCCATCCTCATTCTCCGTCCAGAGGGTCTTCTCCTTCCGCCCGGCATTGTGACGGATCACCTCATTGGCCGCCTTTAAGATATTTCCGGTGGAACGATAATTCTGCTCCAGGCGGATCACTGCCGCACCGGGAAACGACTCCTCAAATTCCAGAATATTCTCAATGTTGGCTCCCCGGAATTTATAGATCGACTGATCATCATCGCCAACCACACAGAGATTCCGGTATTTCGCCGACAGAAGCTCCACCAGCCGGAACTGCGCCGTATTGGTATCCTGATACTCATCGACCATGATATAACGGAACCGTTCCTGATAATAGTCCAGCACTGCCGGATCACAGCGGAACAGCTCCACCGTTTTCATGATCAGGTCGTCAAAATCCAGGGCATTGTTCTTCCGAAGCTGCGCCTGGTATTCCAGATATGCCTCCGCAATCCTGGTCTGCCGGAAATCCCCTGCAGACCGGGAGGAAAACTCCTCCGCCGTGATCAGCTCGTTTTTACAGTCCGAGATCTCCGACAAAATCGCCCGTTCCCTGTACTTCTTCGGATCCAGATCCAGCTTCTTAATAACCTGTCTCATTAACGTTTTCTGGTCATCCGCATCATAGATCGTAAAGTCGGAATCATAGCCCAGCCGGTCGATATAACGGTGCAGGATCCGCACACAGCTGGAATGAAAGGTAGACACCCAGACGGCATCCGCTCCATACTCCACCAGCTGATCCACACGCTCCCGCATTTCTCCCGCCGCCTTATTGGTAAAGGTCAGGGCCATAATATTCCACGGATTCACACCGCATTCACTGATCAGATAGGCGATCCGGTGGGTCAGCGCCCTGGTCTTTCCGGAACCGGCTCCCGCCAGGACAAGCAGCGGTCCCTCCGTCGTTTCCACAGCCTTCCGCTGCATGGGATTTAAGGTATCATATATACTCATCGTCGTTTTCCATTTCTAATTCCAAGTCTGTCTGCCACAGGCAGATTTCGGTTTTCAGTTTCCGTATCCGGTACAGTTTTCCATCCTCAGCTTATCGACAACGAAACCGCACCATGTTTTTTATTATAGCCGATAGTACTCCGTCTTGGCAAGAAGCAGAACATACTTTCTGGTTATTTTGGTACAACAGGCATAAAAAGGGCAGGGAAATTGCATATTTCCCGGTTGCCATCTGGTATTAAATACTATATAATGTTGCTTAGAGGTGAAAACATGAAAAGCAATGACGAGCTTGTTTCAGATCTTCTGGAACGTTTAAAGAAATTAAATTATATCCATACCAGCGAAATCCCGGCTATCGACCTTTACATGGATCAGGTGACAACCTTCATGGAGCAGCATCTTTCCAACGGAAAGCGTCACGATGAGGACAAGATCCTTACAAAAACCATGATCAACAACTATGTAAAAAATGATCTGCTGCCGCCGCCGGTAAAGAAAAAATATTCCAGGGATCATCTGATCCTTCTGGCCTTTATCTACTACTTTAAGGGCTTTCTGTCCATCGGCGATATCCAGGTGCTTCTGGAGCCTCTGGCAGAAAAATATTTCACCGAGGATCATAAAAAATTAGATAAGATTTACAGCGAGACCGTAAAGATCGAAAAGCTGCAGCTTATGGATTTGTTAAAAGAAGTGGAATCCCGTTCGGAGCTTTCCAGGCGTGCCTTTAAAACCTACCCGGAAGAAGACCGGGAATATTTACAGCTGTTTTCCCTCGTCTGCATGCTGAGTTTTGATGTCTACCTGAAAAAACAGATGATCGAGCAGATCATTGATCAGATGCGCGCCGACAAAGAAGAAAAGGGAAAAGACAAGCCTCAGAAATAAATCGTTTATTTTCAAACCGGACTCTGACGCGGAGCGTTTTGTTTCACAGGACACACTTTCCTGTCAAACAAAAACTGCCTCACGAACTTTTTCGTTGTGAGGCAGTTTTTATCTGTATGCATCCAAACCATGACCCGCTCCGGATCATTTTTGTATGTTTCCCGCTTCTGTTATTTTTCTTCCAGCTCTTCCTTTTCGGTTTCGTCCTCATCCTGGCTTCCCAGACGGGCAAATACCATATCATATCCATCATTCCCATAATTTAAAGAACGGTTCACACGGCTGATGGTTGCTGTGGAGGCTCCGGTCTTTTCCGCGATCTCCAGATAGGTTTTCTTCTGGCGGAGCATTCTCGCCACCTCATAGCGCTGAGAAAGAGAAAGCAGCTCGTTCACCGTACAAACATCTTCAAAAAAGCTGTAACATTCATTGATATCCTTTAGAGTAAGAATCGCCTGGAACAGATGATCCACGGCCTCCGTCTTTAATTTCTTATTCATGGTCAGTATCCCTCCAAAATGTTTTGGCTACTTTTCCATTTTATCATTTCACAGCTTTAAAGTCCAGACCTATTCAGATATTTTTTCAACTTTTCTTTATCGGTATTGACCACCAGCTCCTCCGGGAACCGGACAGACTCCATGATTGCCAGCGCCTCATCGAATTTTCCGACCGAAGTCGGGAAATGAGAATCGGTGTTGACCACCACCTCCTGCCCGTACTGTTCACATAAACGCAGGATCTTCGGAATATTTTCTTCGGCATTGATCCGTCCGCCTCCCGGAACAAGGGAACTGTTGTTGATCTCAATCAGTACGCCTGCCTCCCTGGCTCCCCGGATGACCGCTTCAAAATCCATGGGATAATGGCCGTCATCGATATGCCCCATGATATTGACATAGGGATTTTCCATGGCCCTTAGCAGCGCCCTGGTATTCTCCGCCTTTGTGCCGGGTGTTAAGCATACGGTGTGAAGGCTGGCAATGCACAGCTTCATCTTCTTTAGCAGAGCAAGATCCAGATCCACGGTTCCGCGGTAATCAATGATGTTCAGCTCCACTCCCATAAGGATCTCGACACCGTAAAGAACCGGATCGATGACCTTGAAATTACAGAAATACATGGAATCGGGACCACCAGGCATTTTCGGACCATGATCGGTAATGGCAAGAAGCTCAAGCCCTGCCTCCGATGCTGCCTTTGCCATTTCCAGAACAGTGCCATAGGCATGTCCGCTGGCGACTGTATGGCTGTGAGTATCTAAAATCAGTTTTTTCATGTCATATCTCCTCGTTCCGTTTTAACACGCTTTCGCAATTATGCCTTCCTGTAAATTTCCTTTATCTCCGGTACTCAATCCGCCGGCTTCTCTAACATAAACCTCTCAATAACCCGTGCAACTCCGTCTGCCTCATTGGACGCAGTGATATAATCGGCACACTCCCGGATCATGGGACAGCCGTTTTCCATGGAAACACCGAGACCTGCCGCCTTCACCATGGGCACATCGTTGTCATAATCTCCGCAGGCAATGGACTCCTGCGCCGGAATGTTCAAATACTCCAGCGTTTTTACAAGACCGCTGCCCTTATCAATCCCCGCCGGAAGGATTTCCAGATGATATGCCTCCGAACGGAACACAGAAAATTCTTCTCCAAGCGCCTCCCGCACAATAGGCTCCATTTCTGCGATCTTTTCTTCCGATCCCACCATCATCAGCTTCACCACAGGAAAATCCAGATACGCGATCAGATCATCAATCTGGCGGATATTCATGCGAACATTTCTGGCCTCCCCATGAACATAAGGGTCTTCACTGCTCTCGGTAATAATATCTGCTCCCTCATAGGTCAGAATTGCCGTCTCATACTGTCTGGACAGGCTGATGATCTGGGGGATACGCTCCTTTGGAAGCGAAACGGAAAATTTGATGCTTCCGTCCCTGCAGTCGATCAGTTCCCCACCGTTGTAGGCCAGGATGTAGCCGCCCTCTTCATCCAGGGAAAGCTCCTTTGCCACCGGCCAGATCCCGTGACTGGGACGCCCCGAAGCCAGCACCATGATTCCGCCCTTTTCGGTCATGGCCTTCACTGCCGCTTTCGTCCGCTCCGTCACCCGCTTGTCATCGGTCACAAGGGTTCCGTCCAAATCTGCTGCCAGTACTCTGTATTTCATAAATCCTCCTGTTCTCGGTTACTGCTTTCAATGCTCCTGATGCATGTGTCTTGTAAGCTGCGGAATCTCTTATTTTTCAAGGAGCGGCTTTGCGTAAGCCTGAAAGGCATTCGGAAGCGCACGTTCTGCCCGGATCTCCTCTCTGGTATAAAACTGTCCCTCACACCGGATTTCCACGTCTTTTTTTAATCGGATATAATACCCCTTCATATGCCACTCCACATGGCTGAAAATATGCTTTGCTGCCGGAAGCGGTTCTATGCAGACCGTAAGCTCCTCCGAACAGCCAAGGTACGAAAGAATCTCTTCCGGCTCCTTATAGCCCTCCAGGTTCGGCAGCTCATAAAGTCCGGCAAGAAGCCCCCTTCCCGGCCGTTTCCGGATCAGGATCTTTCCGTCCTGCTCCACGGCAAGAACCGTTTTTTCCTCAAGCGTCCGCGGCTTCTTCGGCGTCTTCACCGGGATCTCACCGGTCGAGCCGTGACGGAAGGCAAGACAAAGTCCTTTTAAGGGACATTCTTCACAATGAGGCGCTCCGTTGGGCACACAGACCAGTGCTCCGATCTCCATGAGCGCCTGATTGTACTGAGCTGCCCGATCCCTGGGCATGAGTCTGGTGAGCATCTGCTCCATGCTCCGCTTCACAGACTGCTTCAGAATATCTTCCCGGCTTTCCAGAAGACGGGAAATGACCCGAAGAACATTTCCGTCCACAGCAGGAACCGGGATTCCGAACGCAATCGATGCCACTGCTCCCGCTGTATAGGAGCCGATTCCCGGCAGGGCCAGAAGCTCCTCATAGGATGCCGGAAGCGTTCCTCCATAGCGCTCCACCGCTTCGACAGCCGCCTTTTTCAGATTTCTTGCCCGGTTATAATAGCCCAGGCCCTCCCAGAGCTTCAACAGCTCATCCTCAGGCACACGGGCCAGAGACGAAATATCCGGCAATGCCGCCAGAAACCGCGCATAATACCCCTTTACCGCCTCCACTCTGGTCTGCTGGAGCATGATCTCCGAGATCCAGACATGATACGGCGTCGGATCCTCTCTCCAGGGAAGCACTCGCGCATGCTCCCCATACCAGGAAAGCAAAGGCTCCGTGGCTGCCAGGAGACGCTCCTCCTCCGATAACGGTGTTTTTTCCAGGATCGCCAGATCATCATACAGCGTTTCCCACGGCTTTGCGGCTGACGTCTGTGGTGTCTTTTCTTTCTGTCCGTCCATGTCCCACCTCCTTGCGTACAAAAGCGCCTGCCTCCCTCTGGAATGCAGACGCCCTGTGTTGTTTCCGGGTTTTATTTTGCTGCGATTGCCTCTACCTCAACAAGAACATCCTTGGGCAGTCTTGCCACTTCCACGCATGCTCTTGCAGGGCAGTCTGTTTTGAAATATTCCGCATAAATCGCATTGACCTTTGCAAAATCGTTCATATCCTTGATAAATACCGTGGTCTTAACCACGTCCTCGGGCTTTGCTCCTGCTGCCGCCAGAAGATTTACCACATTCTCCATGGACTGCTTTGCCTGTGCTTCGATTCCCTCAGGGATCTCACCAGTTGCCGGATTTACAGGAATCTGTCCGGAAGCAAATACAAAACCATTTGCCTCGATTGCCTGGGAATAAGGTCCGATTGCTGCGGGTGCTTTGTCTGTGGAAATTACTTTCTTCATGTTACTTACCTCCTGTTAATTCTATGGTGTCTGTTTTTATCTGAATCTTCCCCTCTTTTAAGAGATGGCCCACGGCCCGCTTAAAGGCATTTTTCGTGAGCCCCGTCTCCAGCCTGATCAGCTCGGGGGCCGATTTATCGGTAAATGGAAGAATGCCGTTGTAGCTTTCGATAAGCTCATACACGCTTTCTGCATCGATACTCATCTGCTTGTAGGCCTTCTTTCTGGCGCTCAGCACCAGCTTTCCGTCTTCCCGGACACGGGACACTCTGGCCTCCAGCTCAGTTCCGGGAATCATGTCCCGCTCCAGCTCGCCCGCCGGTATAAGCCCGAAATATTTCCGATCCACGGCAACAAACCCACCGATGGAACGGTTGATCTCATATAAGATCCCCTTTACTTCATCGTCCTTTTTATAAGGCGAATCCGCACTCAGATATTTGTCGATCTTCATGGTTGCGCAAAGACGACGGCTCTTGTCTGTGTAAAGGCTCACAAGAACCTTTTCTCCCTTCCGCACCTTCCACTTCTGCTCTTTAAAGGGCAGGAACAGATCCCGCTCCAGTCCCCAGTCTAAAAACGCGCCGATGGAACCGGCCTGTACCACCGTCAGAAGTCCAAGCTCCCCTATGGCCAGAAGCGGCTCACGGACTGTAGCGATCAGCCGGTCCTCTGAATCCTTATACAGGAATACCTCCAGCTCATCGCCGACCTTGATTCCATCTGGCACCTGCTTTCTCGGAAGAAGAACGCCCTGCTCCATACTGCCGCCCTCGCCGAGATAGACACCGATTTCTTTTTTTCTTAATACCCTGAGGGTCTGCTTTTTTCCAAGTTCCATCATTCTGCTTTCCTCTGTGTTTCGGACACTGCCGCCTGTACCACGGCAAACGGTGTTCCCTCCGGAGAGCCAAGCTCCACCGTCCAGATTCCGTTTTCCACCCCCGCCGACGGGGCGATCACATCGCCCATGACAGCCGCCCGTTTATATTCCACCCGCAGCTTCTTGATCTCTTCCTCCGGCGGCAGCCACGGCTGCGCCATCTGAATATAAGCTCCGTTATTTACATGTCCGTTTGTATCAATCTGGTAACACCGCACCGGAAATTTTTCCTTCGGCTCCAGTCCCTCCGGAATCCGGATTTTCCGGCTCTGCGGCTCCATAGTAAGCGCCGGTTCCAGCGGATATACCGTCACACCGGCACCCTCCGCTTTTGCAGGACGCCCGTTCTCAAGATCCAGATAGAT
Source organism: Candidatus Paralachnospira sp. LCP21S3_A2 (assembly GCF_052118925.1). Lineage (NCBI taxonomy): Bacteria > Bacillati > Bacillota > Clostridia > Candidatus Paralachnospira > Candidatus Paralachnospira sp. LCP21S3_A2. The sequence continues at coordinate 80,296 of NZ_JBQKGG010000004.1, read as the reverse complement.
CCAGATCGTTGCTGCTTTGACCAGAGGATTCTGCTTATCGTCCTGAATCAAAAAGTTTCGATAGCCGTACATGGCCTTAAAACCGCTTGCCCAGGTTCCGATCGTGATATGCTCCCCAAGCTCCGGCCTTCTTAAAAATTCCACCTGCCAGGAGGAAATAAGCCAGGCCCGATTGTGCTTCTTTAACTCTCCCACACCGACGCCGAGGGCTTCCGACTGGAAGATACTGCAGTCCTGCATATAATGGACGGCGGAACAGATCCCGAGACGACCGTCCGAAGCGGTCTCACTGTACCGCACCCTGCTGTCAAAGGTATACATAGATTTTCCTTTCTTTTACAAAAAAACCGGATCAATCGCTCGATCCGGTTTCGCTGGGCTGCAAGGATTCGAACCTTGAAATGCTGGAGTCAGAGTCCAGTGCCTTACCATTTGGCGACAACCCAATGTGTTCGTTGCTTTGGCGTTTCCGCTGCAACGAAGATTATTATATACCATAGTTTTTATTTTTGCAAGTACTTTTTTCAATTTTTTTCATTCTTTTCCTCACCCACATAACTGCGGTCAATCGTAATGGCACACTCCACCCGGCTGTCGTACGCTTTCAGTGCCCGCTCCAGCGCAAGGATCGTGTCCTCCACCTGCTCCTCGCTCCGCTCGTATGGCACCACAATGTCAAAAAACACATGAATGACTTCCTTTCCGTTTACCATGCGGAAATCGTGCATGGTGATCTGGCTGTCGATATTCTGCAGAGTCTCCAGAATCACCCGGCGGAACTGCCTAACTACCGGATCGGAATACTCCAGCGGATCCATATGGATCACCAGAAGGATCCCCAGCTTTTCCTTTGCCTCCCGCTCGATCCGGTCAATGATGTCATGAACGGCTTCCATATCCGCCCTTCCGTCCACCTCGGCATGGATCGATGCCATACTGTTGGATGGACCGTAGCTGTGCACGATCAGATCATGGGTTCCTTCGATCCCGTCATAGCTTTCCACAAAATCCTTGATCTTTTTATACAGCTTTGGATCGATAGCCTCACCGATCAACGGCTTTAAGGTGTCCCTGGCAATCCCGATTCCACCGATGATCACCGCCGCCGAAACCACCAGGCCGATATATCCGTCGATGTTCCAGCCAAACGCACCGTAAAGGATCACCGACAGGATCGTTGCCGAGGTGACCAGTACATCGCCCAGAGAATCTGCCGCCGTCGCCGCCATGACACTGGAACCGATCCGTTTTCCCAGCTTCTTATTAAAATATGCCAGCCAGAGCTTGATCCCAATAGACAGGCACAGAATCACCAGTGACACAGCCTGAAAGCTCAGGTCCTCCGGCTTCCGGATTTTTCCCACCGAAGTCTTAAAAAAGGTCCAGCCGACCTCGATCACCAGAAATGACACAATCAGGGCCGCAATGTATTCGATCCGGCCATGACCGAAGGGGTGATCCTTATCGGCCGGCCGCCCTGCCATGCGGACTCCGATATAGCCGATCACAGATGAGGCCGCATCGGATAAGTTATTAAACGCATCGGACACAACAGAAATACTGTTAATGATCAGGCCGATGAGCAGCTTCATCATAAACAGCAGAAGGTTGCAGCCGATCCCCACCATACTGGACAGCACGCCATAGGCCGTCCGCACACTGGCCCTCCCCGTCTGCTCCGGATTTTTAATAAATTTACGTACAAGAAACTCTGTCATGCTTCTTCCTCCATTGTTGATACACTGCTACTGATAATCCACCCGAACCAGACTAAGCCCCTTCGCCGGTGCTGTCATGCCGGCCGCACTCCGGTCCTTTGCTTCAAGGATCTCCCGCATCTGCTCCGGCTCCCGCTTTCCCTGGCCGCATTCCACCAGCGTTCCCGTCAGGATCCGCACCATGTTCTGAAGAAAGCCGTTTCCGGTAAACCGAAGCACAGCCTCCTGCCGCTCCGGTATTTCCTCCACCTCGATCCGGTCGATCCGGCGTACCGTCGGCTTCTTCATCTTTTTATTCCCGCAGAAGCTTTTAAAATCATGCTCCCCGAGAACGTACGCTGCCGCCGTCCGCATCCGCTCCAAATCCGGTTTTTCTTCCGGCTGCCAGACATATTTCCGATCCATGACCGGCTTTGCATTTCCGATATAAAGGCGGTATTCGTAGGTCTTCGCGATGGCATTATAACGGCTGTGAAACCGTTCCGATGCCGTCTTTAAGGACAACACCGCAATGTCCTCCGGCAGATACCCGTTGATGGCGTCCATGAGCTCCTGCTCCGAGAGCTCCGTCTCCATCCGGAAGTTAGCCGTCTGTGCCAGAGCATGGACCCCCGCATCTGTCCGCCCGGATCCCTGGACCGTGACCTCCTTCCCCGCCATTCTGGACAGAAGCGTCTCCAGCTTGCCCTGAATGGTATCCTCTGTTGTTTTCTGTTTCTGCCAGCCGTTGTAGCGTGTCCCGTCATAGGACACCACGATCCTGTAATTCATACGCCGCCTGTCACTCCTTTTTGCGTCCGATCTGCACATTCCGCCATGTCCCCGTCCTGCCCTGTGCCGCCGACTGTTTTGCGGATCATATCCGGATATTCTTTTAAGTATAACATGTTTTCCTGATTTTTCAATGCAGAAGCTGTCTTATTATTACCTCTGTTCTCCGTTTCGCCCGTATTTTTTTCGTCCGTTTTTCCGGCCTGCAAATTGCTCTATTTTTCTATTGACAGCCGCTCATCACATTTTTATAATGTGATGGAATCCTTCAGACCGTATCCTTTTTTACGGATCTGTCTGATCCCGAGCCGAACATTTCAGTGCTATTTTTATCCTCAGGAGGCTTCTATGACGACCGATCTCACCAAAGGAAAGCCCTGGCGGGTGATCCTGCTTTATACGCTTCCCATCATCGCCGGAAATATGTTTCAGCAGCTTTACAGCATGGTCGATACGCTGATCGTAGGCCGCACCATGGGCTCCGATGCCCTGGCCGCTGTCGGCTCCACGACCACGATTGTTTATTTCGTTCTCTGTTTTATCCAGGGTCTGACCACCGGTTTTTCTGTGATCACCGGACAGCGCTTCGGTTCCGGTGATCCGGACGGAATCCGCCAGTCAGCCGGAATTTCCACGGTACTCTGTGTCTTATTCAGTGTCATTCTTACTGCCGTAACGGTTCTGCTCTGCGATCCGATTCTGCGCCTCATGAATACACCGTCCGATATTTTTCAGTATTCTCATGAATATCTGATCGTCATCTTTATCGGAACAGGCGCCACTGTCTTTTATAACATGATCTCCAACCTGCTCCGCTCTCTCGGTGACAGCCGGACACCCTTGCTCTTTCTGATCGTGTCCTCGGTTCTCAATGTCTTTCTGGATATTCTTTTCATTGTACCGTTTCACATGGGCGTGGCCGGAGCTGCCTGGGCTACAATCCTCTCCCAGCTTCTGTCGGCAGTGTTGTGCCTTGTCTATGCACTGAAAAAGTTCCCGCTTCTCCGGCTTTCCCGCCGGGAGCTTACCTTTCATGGGCATCTTGCCGCTGTCCATCTGAAAATAGGCTTCCCCATGGGACTCCAGATGTCGGTAATGTGCATCGGCCAGCTCGCCATGCAGTTTGCGGTCAACGGGCTCGGTACCACAGCCATTGCCGGATTTACTGCAGGCTCCAAGCTGGATCAGTTTGCGGTTCAGATCAACAATGCCTACTGTACCAGCAGTGCCGGCTATGTGGCGCAGAACTTCGGAGCCGGAGACCGGGAACGGATCCGAAACGGCTCCAGCTGTGCACTTTTGCAGGCCATTATCATCAGTCTCTCCGTTGGTCTTCTGATGATTGCATACCGTTCCCTCCTGATCCCTCTGTTTCTGGATCATTTTGAACCGGAGATCTACACTTATGCATCCCGGCTTCTGTTTCTCACCATGCCTTTTTATCCGGTGCTCAGCGTTCTCTGTGTATACCGCTCCGCCCTCCAGAGCATGAACCATGCTGCTTACCCCTTCATCGCCTGTCTGATCGAACTGGTTCTGCGGCTCATTTCCTCTCTGGGATTAAGCCGGATCTGGGGCTTTACAATGATCTGCCTTTCCTCTCCCTTTGCCTGGATCGGCGCCGCCATCTTTTTAGCCGCGGGATACTTCCATGTGATGCGTGCCAAAAATTAAAGGATTCCTGTCGCAAAGATCTCGATTCCAATGAGGATTAAAATGATTCCGCCAAGGATCGCTGCCTTATTGGAAAGCTTTGTCCCGAATTTTTTTCCGATCTCCAGTCCAGCCATACAGATTATAAAGGTCACTGCGGCCACGATCAGGGAACAGACAAGTGCCATCACAAAGCCATACTCCGCAATGGTAAAGCCAACCGAAAGGGCATCGATGGATGTTGCGATTCCCTGGATCATCAGCGCACCGAGTCCCAGGCGGAACTCCTCCTCCATATCGGTTTCATGCTTTAATCCCTCGATCAGCATCTTTCCTCCAATATACAACAGCAGGATCAGTGCGATCCAGGGAATACATTTTTCAAAAGCACGGAAATACTGAAGGATCGTGTGGACGCAGCCCCAGCCGATCATGGGCATGACCGCCTGAAACACTGCATATACACCGGCTACCCCGCACATTCTTCCGGTCTTCATGCCCGGCTCGTTAAGGCCGTTGGCAAGAGACACCGAAAAGGCGTCCATGGCAAGCCCTGCCCCCAGCAGCACGCTGTTGAAAAAAAACAATAAATTCCACTCCATCTTTCGTTTCTCCCTTTCTGATATTCGCTGTTCCCGCCTCGGAAGGACAGCTTTTCTGTTTCATCGGACGCGCTTTCCTCTGAAACAAAAAATCCATGGATAACGTTTCCGCTATACATGGATTTCTATGCAAAAATGATAGACCTCATGTATAGGTTCCTCTATACATGAGTCTCGCAATTTAAAACAAGCCAGACCGTTTGGCCAGTATGTTGACTTGCTACGTTTTACGCTTGCTACTCCCTCATGGACATATAATGAAAATAGTCTATCATTAAGGCAGGGCGTTGTCAAATAGTTTTGTGAGAAGCCTGCGCGGAAATTCTCCTCCCCCTCGGCTCATCCAGGCCAGCCGGACGACACATACATCAATCTTTCACAGCCTGCTTTCTCCTATCTCGATTTCATAGGTTTCTTCCGGTGTGTCGCGGTTATATCGGCTTACGGTATAAAACGGTGCATGGTATGTGACTGCGGTATCGCTGTATTCGGTCCATAAGGAGAACCGGGGCGGCTGACGGATATACCACACGCTGGCAAAATCCATTCCGATCATGCCGATGAGCAACGCGATAAAGATTCCCACGGAAACCAGAAGACGATGCCGTTCCAGAAGCAGAAAAACGGCCACAAAGGTCATAACTGCACCAAGAAGTGCAAATTTCACTGCCCAGCCGCTTTCGCTGGGAAATACCACAAAGGCCATCACCATGAAAAGACAGCCGAATCCGGCAAAGACCAGATTGATCCGTTTTTTCAGCCTTCCCACCTGCTTCTGTTTTTCCCCGTCTGCATACTCTGCTGCTCTCCGCAATGTGTCCTTCACTTCTTCCGCCTTCTTCTCCTCTGCCTGCTTCCGTTCGCCGTCAATAAGCTCCCGAATATCAATTTCATAAAAGTCTGCCAGTTCCACCAATACCGACAGATCCGGCAGTGTCACGCCGGTCTCCCATCTGGAAACCGACCGGTCCGACACCCCGAACTGCTCCGCCAGTTGAGCCTGCGTCAGCCCTTTTCCCTTCCGAAGTTCTTTCAGAAGCTGTCCGATCTTCTGCTGTTCCATCATTCTGCTCCTTTCCCGTTCGGCTCGTTTAAACACAGTCCTTATCATTTCTGCCTTTTCCTGCCTGAATGTTCTTTTACCCTAGCAAAATCTTCCGAAAAACGCCACGACACAGAATGAGAATCCGAGTTTTCCTTCCAATTATCTTTACTTATCCCCTCCGATGCAGCTGTATCTTTTAAACAATAAAAAATATGCCGCCCGGCTCCACTGCCCCTTCTTCACAGAGGCGACTTCCAGGTTGGAGCCGGGTGTGAAGAAGGGACAACGCCGGACGGCACGATTATTTCAGATCAGCATTTCCCATTTCCCGTATCGCTTGCCGTTTTCTCTGCGTATATAATTTTTCTCCCGCAGAGATTTCATAATCCGTTTTACAGTTGCAATCGACTTTCCCGTTGCATTTACAAGTTCCTGCTGCTTTACGGTCGGATTCTTGGCTATCAATTTCAGAATTGCCAATTCCTCCAGAGAACAATCCAAAGTATCAAATTGATACTTTGAAGCTTTAGCTTTGATACTTTGGGGCACATATTCATCTGCATAATCCACGTGTATATACCGATTCTTCAACTCATAATCCGCCCCCAAAAGAAGATTCGCAAAGAACATCTCTAAAAACTTTGTAGTAGAATGAATATCTTTTTGCAGATTCGTATAGTTTGCTCTTACCAGAGCATTGCGGAAATACCAGGAGTTTTTCTCAAACGCATCATTGTTTACCCGAAACCCAAAGGTTTTCATATATTTGATCATGAAAACAGCCGTAGCACGGGTATTTCCCTCGCCAAAGGGGTGAATCTGCCAGATATCCGAAACAAATTTTGCCAGATGCTTCACAGCCGCATCAACAGACAAGCCCTCATAGGAGAACTGTTTTTCGGTGGTAAAGTCATAATCCAGAATATCCTTGATGTTGCTGTAATCAGCATAGATCACGGTGTCTCCCCCCAAGACCCACTCTTTTTTTGTAATATTGTACTGCCTGATCTTACCGGCATGACTGAACACGCCCTCAAATAATCTGCGGTGAATCGAAATCCATTCGATTGGCGAGAATTGGAATGCTTTTTCCCCTAGCAGCTTTGCGATTCTTGCTGAGACAATGTCTGCCTCTTTCGTTTCGTTTTCAAATTCAGTCCGGGCAATGCGTTGCTCGTAATAGCTGTGAATACGCTTCTGCGCTTCATCAATGGTGATTTTTCCCTCGATATGATCCTTTGCAGTGTCCAGCAAATACGCCGACGTATTCAGCCCGTCAACCGCCTGCAGACCTATGGCCGTCTGCCACGCTCCGCTTTTTTCGGCTCTGTCCGGTTCACCCTGCCTGATATATTCCTCCAGTTCAAACTGCCAATTCTTATCCGGCATATCTGCACCTCATTCCTTACTTCAAATCCTCAGCCTTAAAGGTTGTATACCCCTCGTAATAGTAGCTGTGATCAATCCCCTTCATAAAAATCTCTCGGCTGTTAATCTCATCGGTCAGCGCCGCCCTCAGCAGCACCTTGATTTCCACATCCTTGATGGGACTGCGCTCCATCGCAAGGAGATAATCCTCTTTATCTACTTTACTCCAGTCAACGACATAGCCAATTTCGGTTTTCAGTATATGATCGAGCCAGATACGGGTGCTGCGTCCGTTGCCCTCACGAAATGGGTGAGCAATATTCATCTCCACATACTTTTCGACGATCTCATCAAAATTGGACTGCGGCATCTTGTCAATGTTTGACAGTGCCGCTTCCAGATACATTAACGGCGCAAAACGGAAATTTCCCTTCGCCAGATTCACCGTGCGCAGTTTGCCGGCAAAATCATAAATATCTTCAAAAAGATGTCTGTGAATCTCCTGCAAGGTTGAGAACCTGCCTGCCGGAAGAGAATCAAGTACACCATTTTCAAACAGCTCCACCGCCCTTTTCTTGCTGATACGCTCCTCTTCACGGGCAAGCTCTGCAGAGCTTGTCAGGCCTAATTTATTTTCCAATGCCATCATGTACTTCTCATCTGCTTATCCTTCTTTTTAAGCCAGATGATTCTCCTTTCTCCCAGACCTGGCCGGGCAATTTGAATCCGCCATTATAAGCATTTATAATCATTATTTACTGTGAATTCCTGCCTATACATATTTCTCCACTCGCTTATTTAAAGCTCTGTACAATTGAGATCACGCTATCGACAGACCTTGCATTTCTTAAACCCTGCTTTAATTATAACGATTTTTTTGTGCTGCGTCCAACACATTCTGTTATAAATGATGACAACGCTTTTCCGACACACGAACTATGCCGCCCTGCTCCGGCCATCTCCGATGAGAACGGCAGTTTTCCGACACACAAAATATGCCGCCCTGCTCCGGCCATCTCCTATGAGGACGGCAGTTTTCGAAACATACAAGGAAAGCCAGGAATCTGCCTCTCTCATTCAGCGACTTCCAATTGGAGCGTGATGAGAGAGGCTGTTCCTGGCTTATCTGGCGGTATCTGTCGAAAACTTACGCCTCATCAATGGCCTTTCCGATATCATGTCTCATATATTTATTCTCAAAGCTTACCCATTCGGTAGCTTTATATGCATTGGCTCTTGCGGTCTTTAAATCAGGGCCTTTGGCTGTCACGCCGAGGACACGGCCGCCGTTGGTCACAATGCCTTTTTCGGTGCGCTTTGTTCCGGCATGGAACACATAGTAGCCCTCGTCTTCATGGGCTTTCACCGTATCGAGACCGGAGATCACATAGCCTTTTTCATATTTTACCGGATATCCGTCGGACGCCAGAACGACACAGACTGCAGCGTTGTCCTCGAATTCCAGGGTGATGTCCGAAAGTGTTCCGTCGATGCAGGCTTCCATGACATCGATAATATCGTTTTTCATTCTGGGAATGACTACCTGTGCTTCCGGATCGCCGAAACGGGCATTGTATTCCAGAACGCGGGGACCTTTTTCTGTCAGCATGAGGCCGAAGAAGATGATTCCCTTAAAGGTACGGCCCTCCGCCTTCATGGCATCTACCGTTGCCTGGTATACATACTTCTGGCAGAACTCGTCTACCTCCTTCGTATAGAAGGGGCTGGGAGAAAACGTTCCCATGCCGCCGGTGTTGAGGCCGGTATCGCCGTCTCCTGCCCGTTTATGATCCTGGGCGGAGGTCATGATACGAACGGTATTTCCGTCTACGAAGGACAATACCGAAACCTCACGTCCGGTCAGGAATTCTTCAATGACCATCTGGTTTCCTGCAGTACCGAACTTTTTATCCAGCATGATCTCCTTCACGCCGTCCTTTGCTTCCTCCAGAGTATTGCAGATCAGAACACCTTTACCGAGTGCAAGACCGTCAGCCTTTAATACGATAGGGAACTGTGCGTTTTCCAAATAAGCCAGTGCCTTTTCCGGATCTTCAAAATTTTCATAAGCTGCCGTAGGAATCTGGTACTTTTTCATGAGATCCTTGGAAAATGCCTTGGAACCCTCCAGGATCGCCGCGGCCTTGCTGGGGCCGAATACACGCAGTCCCTCCGCTTCAAAGGCATCCACAATACCGGCTACCAGCGGATCATCCATGCCGATAACTGTCAGACCTATGTTTTTTTCCTTTGCAAACGCAGTCAATGCCGGAAAATCCAGAACGCCGATGGGCACACATTCGGCATATTCCTCAATTCCTGCGTTTCCGGGAGCGCAGTAGATTTTCTCCACGCGGCTGCTCTTGGAGATCTTCCATGCCAGCGCATGCTCTCTTCCGCCGCTTCCTACTATCAATACGTTCATGGCTTCCTCCTATTTCCGGCGGATTACCCGTCCGTCTTTCACTTCGATCTTATCATTTGCAATCAGGTTAATGGCTTCTGGAAGGATCTCCCATTCAGCCTGCTCCATAACGCGCAGCTGAAGGCTTTTCGGTGTATCATCATCCTCCACAGCAACCGCCTTCTGGAGAATAATGGGGCCTGTATCCGTTCCCTCATCCACAAAATGCGCCGTTGCCCCGGTTACCTTAACCCCTCTTGCCAGTACATGCTCATGGACTGTCAGCCCGTAATTCCCTGTTCCGCAGAAGGACGGGATCAGAGACGGGTGGATATTGATGATCCGATTCGCATAACGCTCCACCAGCTTCGGCGGGATCACCACCAGGAAACCGGCCAGCACGATCAGATCCAGATGATAACTGTCAACGGTATCCAGAAACGCCTCATTAAAGGCCTCCCGGCTCTCATAATTCTTCGGAGAAATACAGATCGCCGGAATTTTATGGGCTTTTGCCCGCTCCAGAGCGTACGCTCCGGCGTTGTTGCTGATGACCACACAAAGCTCGGTATTTGTAATCGTTCCATTCTCCACCTTGTCGATGATCGCCTGGAGGTTTGTTCCGCCTCCGGACACACAGACGCCAACTCTTAACATAAGGTTACTCCCTTGTCACCGGCTTCGATCCTTCCGATCACATACGGAGCCTCGCCTGCTGCCTTGATGGCCTCCATGGTCTTATCAACATCGGCCTCGGGAACTGCCAGCACCATGCCGATACCCATATTGAAGGTATTGTACATCATATGCTCTTCAATCTGTCCGTCCTTCGCCATCATGGAGAAAATCGGCGGAACAGGATAGCTCTTCTTTTCAATAACGGCTCTCGTTCCGTCGATCAGCATTCTGGGAACGTTCTCATAGAAACCGCCGCCTGTGATATGGCTGCATGCCTTTACGGTCACACCTGCTTCGCGGATGGATTTCAGAGCCTTCACATAAATCTTGGTGGGTACTAACAGTGTCTCTCCAAGAGTTGCACCAAGAGACTCACAGTATGTGTTTAAGCTGCTCTCAGACATGGAGAACACCTTACGCACCAGAGAATAGCCGTTGGAATGGATTCCTGAGGACGCCATGCCGATCAGTACATCACCGGCCTTTAAATCCTTTCCGGAGATCAGATCCTTCTGATCCACGATACCAACCGCGAATCCGGCCAGATCATATTCATCCACGGGATAGAATCCGGGCATTTCGGCTGTTTCACCGCCGATCAGAGCCGCACCGGACTGGCGGCAGCCCTCTGCCACGCCGCTTACGATGGTTGCGATCTTCTCCGGCTCGTTCTTTCCGCATGCGATATAATCCAGGAAAAATAACGGCTCGCCGCCTGCACAGGCCACATCGTTGACACACATGGCAACACAGTCGATTCCGATGGTATCATGCTTGTCCAGTGCGAACGCCAGCTTTAATTTAGTTCCGACACCATCGGTTCCGGAAAGCAGCGTCGGATGCTCCATATTCTTAAAGGAATCCAGGGAAAAGGCTCCGGAAAAGCCGCCGATTCCGCCCAGTACCTCGGGGCGCATGGTTCCCTGTACATGCTTCTTCATCAATTCCACAGCCTTATATCCGGCTTCAATGTCTACTCCAGCTTTCTTGTAATCCATACTAATCCTCCGTCCCTTATTTCTGTTTTAAATATTCCTGATATCCAAGCTTGTCCAGTTTCTCTGCTTTTGCAACTACCTGTTCCTTCAGATTCTCCGAGTATGCCTTTAACCGGCCAAGAAGCTCCGGATCTGACACTGCCAGGATCTTTGCCGCCAGGATTCCCGCGTTGGCTCCGCCGTTGATGGCAACGGTCGCCACAGGAATGCCGGAGGGCATCTGTACGATTGAATAAAGAGAATCCCGTCCTCCGAGTGATGTGGTATGCATCGGCACACCGATCACCGGCATAGGGAAAATAGCGGCGCACATTCCCGGCAGATGAGCTGCCATGCCGGCACCGGCAATAATTACCTTAAAGCCCTTGGCCTCCGCAGACTTCGCATATTCAAAAAACACATCCGGTTCTCTGTGAGCAGAGATGATCGTCATCTCATAATCCACACCAAGCTTATCCAGCACATCAGCTGCCTTGCTCATCACTACCAGATCGGAATCGCTTCCCATAATAATTCCTACTTTTGCCATTCGGTTTCTCCTCTTTCCTCTTTGGATAAACATCATATCTCTTAACCAGAACAATCCGATGCCCACTTGCAGCCGTAATTGTTCCTGTTACCCTGCTCATTTTAGCATAGATTGACAGACTAACACAACCCCGGCAGACAGGAAATTTTAGAATTCCAGTGCCCGGTTTAACTCCTCTGTCCCCGGAAGCACAAATCTTCCCTCCCGGATCAGTGAAATCCTCGTCCCATCCTTATGAATCACCGTGATATCTCCAAGCTCCGAATAGGGGATCGTAATGTCTGTATGGCAGTTAAAGTACGCCTCACCGGGCACCTCCTTCCGCCTGAGAGAACATTCGTTGTCTCTGGCGATGATCTCCTTTCCGTCCGGATTATAGACCTTTACCTCCTCGGCATGACTATAACAGGTATCACCGATTGCAAAGTGAGGTCCCATCTTCTCGATGATCAGGATCTTTAAGCGGTCCAGGATTCCAAACCGCTCTGCCATGGCATAAGCCGTTGTGTTGGTTCCGATGGCAAACTCTCCCAGGGGAAGTGCCTTATGATTATAAAGAAGATTCTCCTCGATCACAGACTTTCCTGCCTCACAGGAATACCCGGCAGTCATACCGTTTTTAAACTGAATTTCCAGATCCCGGTATTCTACATCGTTAATATAAATCTGGGAGACATGGAGCACGCCCTCCGTTCCCGCAAGCTTCGGGGAGGTAAATACCTCTCCCAGCGGAATATTCACATCGGCAAGACAGTTCTCAAAATTGGTCTCCTTTTCCGGATTCTTTAATTCATGGAGCGCCACATGCATGTGGGTACGGTTTCCGTTCCGCCCGGTGACCTCCACTGCCTCGCCCGAATCCAGTGCATCGATGAGCACCCCCTGGATCTTCTTATAGCTTTCATAATCCAGGGTATTGATCCGGATCGTTTCATGAAAGATTTCCGGAAACTCCGGTCCGATCTCCGGCACCGGCCAGGAGATGATCGTAAAGCTGCGCTCCTCGCCGCGGATATACTGGTTTACCAGTTCCGCCGCCTGTGCATTCATTTCAGTCAGGAGCTTCTTCTGCTTTTCATTTAACGTATACGCCTCCGGCTTTGTCTCATAAACAAAAGGTTTCTCGCCGAAGGTTTCCATGACTGCCGGCCCTGCATAGACAGACGCCGCACGCTCCAGCTCCTCATACGTTACCCGCATGACCGAAAGCTTCCGTTCACGGTAGGCTTTGTCTAAAAACAGTGCATTGTCAAACCGGTGGTCATATTCATACTGTCGGTTGGCATAACCGCCGAAATATCCGATTTTCAGGTGCTGGCGCCTGTTGGCTGCGCTTACCGCCGCACGGAACAGCACAGGCTTTAAGCCCATGGCAGCAAACTGCCGGATCGCCGCCCGGAGAATCCGCTCAAAACCGATCTCATAACGAAGCTCCACGATCTTCTTTTTTGACAGATCGATCCCTGCCAGTTCAAAGCCCCGGCGATAGCCTTCCGTATAAACAGAAGCCATCTGTTCAATTTCGGATTCGGAAAGGGTATTTAAATATTCTGCTGTTTTCCATTGATTATCGGAAATGTATTCACCGAACCGGTAAAGATAACGAAGATCAGAAAGATTGCTCTCCATGATGATCCGGACTGCAAAATCAAGGGAAGGATCCAGCTGTTCGCGGATCCGTCTTGCCACCGTCACATCACAGTAGTCGCTGATATAGTAATAAAGAGCCTCCTGCAGTTCCTGCAGGAATGTTTCGTTTGTAAACTCATTTATTTCTTTAGATTCAAAAATGTTATAAACTTCAATAAAAATTTCCAGACAGGGCACCCATTCCTCCATGCGGTCCTCATACACATAGGCAATTCCGCCCCGAAGCTCCGCTGCCAGAAAAGCCATCTTCCGGCCTGCCTCCGGCCCAAACAGCCTTGCCGTCACTGCCGGATTGGCTCCGCTTGTCTCATAGGCCTTTCCTGAAATCCCAGCATATAAACGCCTGTTCCGTTCCTGTAAAATCTCCAGGGACGGCAGCCCGGACTGTGCCTCCTGTAAAAGCGCACCTCTTACCTCATCCAGATACAGAAGCAGCTCTGCCTGCTCCTTAAAATATCCGGCCGCCTGCTCCCCGCAGGGAGGGTTCTGCCCGTCACACTCTTCCCGGATCTCACGGATCCGCTCCATGGAAAGTTCATAGCGTTCTTTTAAAATATCCACTGTTTAAGCTCCCTACATTTTACTGTATTTTCTCTGTACTATGGTAATCCAGATGATGCCGATCAGAATCCCTGCTCCCAGAAGCAGAAGCGACCAGGACTCTGCACCGTCCACCGTATACTGGAGGACCAGATCAGCAATCTCCACAGCTGCCATCAGAAAAATCGGAATACTGATCTCCTTGCAGTATGCCTGTTTTACCTCCGGTTTAATATCCCGCTCGGCATTTTTTCCGAGAAACTCGGTCTTTCCCATCCGCACCTGAACTCCCATGAAAATAAAGATCAGAGCCAGCAGACCACTCCACATGTTTGTTAAATTATCGATTCCCACGAATCCTGTCTCCTTTTTCTAAAGTACGATTCCTAAAACATAGACCGCCGTAAGCCCGGCCATTCCCACCGCATTACAGCCGATGGAAATCTTGGAAAGCAGAGGCATTTCCTCTTCCTTGGGGCGCTTTTTCTTATCCTGGATCGGCAGGATCAGCCCGAAGATCTGGAGAAAGAACGCCAGAAATCCAAGTCCGCCGATCACATTATCTCCGTGGCCGTAGCTGCGGAATGCGATGATCAATGCCGTAGCGATCATCAGAAGCGACGCAGCAAAGATCATCAGCGAAACCATGCCGGCCGCCGAGAAATTGATTTTAAACAGCTTTGTTTTCTTTTTGCTCAAACTATCCTCCTGCACCGTCCGGTACATTTACATTCTTTTCTGTCTGTGTCTCGCCATGACCGCCCGGAAGATCAGAAAGCACCAGTAGCCGGCCAGTCCGCCCAGAGTATTTAAGATCAGATCATCCACATCAAAGCTGCCCCGCCTCGTGAGAAGCTGGAGCGTCTCAATGGATAAACTGAACAGCAGGCTTAAGGCGGTTGTCCGATACCATTTCTGAAGGCTGTCCCGAAACATCGGAAGCAGAAAACCAAAGGGCATGAACACTGCCACGTTTCCGAAAAGATTCACACCTGCACTGATCGGGCCTAAAATTTCCCAATATCGAATACAGCGTTTCATTTCCCGGAACGGCACCAGGTTATACCTCAGGCACTCTGAAATTTCTGTCCGCCCCATGGCCTCGGAAAAGAACATCAAATGGATCACGCCGCCCAGATAACAGAAAAACAGCACCAGGCGGAGGACTTTGATCCGATTATTTTTCACGTTTCTGCACCCTCATTACCCTGAAGTTTTAAAATGTAAGCTCTGATTTCCGCTTTAACAACAGCGCGCCGCTTACGATACAGCCAATTCCTACGACCAGTCCGACCACCACGGAAACGATCCCCATGGCGATGGAAAAGCCGCCGGTCTTTGTCATTGTCTTATAAACCTTCTCATTCATGCTTTATTCCTCAGCTCCGTACTGCTCATAATATGCGTCAATTGCCTTCTTTAAGGTATCATCAATGATGATCTCTCCCTTATAAGGACGGTTGTAGAGATGCTCCACCACCTCAGCCATGGTAACAATGGCTGTCGTCTCCAGACCAAACTTTTCATGGATCTCTTTTAATGCCGACTTACTTCCCTGTCCGCGCTCCATGCGGTCTACCGATACCACCAGACCAAGCACATCCACATCACCCTGAGCCCTGATGATCGGAAGCGTCTCATTGATGGAGGTTCCTGCCGTGGTCACGTCCTCAATGATCACGACCTTGTCGCCGTCACCGATGGGGCTTCCAAGCAAAATCCCCTTATCTCCATGATCCTTGATTTCCTTCCGGTTGGAGCAGTAACGGATGTCGGCCCCGTACTGTTCACTGATGGCGATGGACGCTGCTACGCTCAGCGGAATCCCCTTATAAGCCGGTCCGAACAGCACATCAAACCCTGTTCCGAACTTATCGGCAATGGCCTTTGCATAATAGCCGCCCAGTCTGCGCAGTTGTTCACCGGTGCGGTAAAACCCGGTATTGATAAAAAACGGGGTCTTTCTTCCGCTCTTTGTGACAAAATCACCGAATTTCAGAACCTTACAGTCCACCATAAATTCAATAAATTCCTGCTTATACTGTTCCATATGATCAAATCCTCCTCTATTTTACTGCACCGATCAGTTCGTGAATGTCCTCCACGCCGTATTGTTCCATATACGCACGGATCCCCTCCACAACCTTCACCGTGGTACAGGGATCATGGAAGTTAGCAGTTCCCACCGATACTGCCGTTGCTCCCGCCAGAATAAACTCCAGGGCATCCTCAGCGTTCTGAATTCCACCCATGCCGATGATCGGGATCTTCACTGCCTGAGCCACCTGGTAAACCATGCGGACTGCCACCGGCTTTACCGCAGGGCCGGACATGCCGCCGGTCTTATTGGCAACGGCAAAGGTTCTCCGGTTGATATCGATCTTCATGCCCGTCAGTGTGTTGATAAGAGACACCACATCGGCGCCGCCTGCCTCCACGGCTCTTGCCATCTCGGCAATGTCGGTGACATTGGGGCTCAGCTTCATGATAACCGGCTGCTTTGCTTTTTCTTTTACAGCCCTTGTGATAGCCTCCGCTGCTTTTGGATTCTGGCCGAACGCGATCCCGCCTTCCTTAACATTGGGACAGGAAATATTGATCTCCAGAAGATCTACCGGCTCGTCTGCCAGCCGCTCCACCACTTCCACATAATCCTCGGTGGTCTTTCCGCAGACATTGACGATCACCCTTGTATCATAGTTTTTCAAAAACGGGAGATCCCGCTTTACAAACACATCGATTCCCGGATTCTGCAGACCGATGGCATTGATCATGCCGCCGTAGGTCTCTGCGATCCTGGGGGTGGGATTTCCGGGCCAGGGCACGTTGGCAACTCCTTTTGTTACCACCGCTCCCAGACGGCCAAGATCTACAAACTCACTGTATTCTTCTCCGGAGCCAAAGGTCCCGGAGGCTGTCATAACCGGATTTTTCAGTGTCACACCGGCCAGCTCTACCGAAAGATTCATCACAGCTCCACCTCCTCGGCACGAAATACCGGACCATCCTTGCAGATCCGCTTGTTATGGACATGGCTGTGTCCGTCCACCTCTTTTGACTGGCAGACACAGGCCAGACAGGCTCCGATCCCGCAGGCCATTTTTTCCTCCATGGAGATCCATGCCTGAATTCCATGCTCTGCCGCATAGGTTTTCAGTGCCCGCAGCATGGGCTTCGGTCCGCAGGCAAACAGGATATCTGCCTCCAGGCCATTTTCTTCGATGGCATTAAGGACATTTCCCTTTGTTCCAAAGCTTCCGTCCTCAGTGGCAATGAAAAGCTTCCCGTTTTTCTCAAATTCTTCCTTTAAAAACAGGTTCTGATCCCGGTAGCCCATAACCATGGTTACATCTGCTTTGCCGGAAAGCTGCTTTGCCGTTTCCAGCATGGGCGGCACACCGATCCCGCCGCCAATGAGGAAGATCCGTTTTCCTGCTGCCTCCTCCATCGGAAATCCATTTCCGAGAGGCCCTAAAATATCCACCGATTCTCCTGTCTCATAAGAAGAAAACTCTTCCGTTCCCTTTCCGGCCGTCCGGTAGACTACACGAACACGATCCGCTTCGATCTCACAAAGGCTGATGGGACGGGGCAGAAGCCTGGATCCATCCTTACTGTATATAGAAATAAACTGTCCCGGCTTTGCCTCCGCCGCCAGTCCGCACCGGAGCCACATACTGAAGATTCCCGGTGCAAGCTGCTCCTGGGAGATCACAGCCGCCGTTTCTTTTCGTTTTGCCATTGATTTCTCCTAACCTGCTTTTTTATGATAAACAATCTGCTTATTTTGCTGCCTGCAGCGCACCGTCGATGTCCGCGATCATGTCCACAACCGCCTGTCTGGACGCCTCCGCAAAATGCTCCGCACCAAACTTCGCATAGGGTTCCTTCTTATATGCTGCAATGATTCCGCGGGAGGAATTTACAATGGCGCCGAGACCGTCCTCATTGAAATACGGAACCAGGTCTGCTGCCTTTCCGCCCTGTGCGCCATAGCCGGGCACCAGAATAAAGGACTTGGGCATCACCTTTCTGAGCACCTTTCCCATCTCCGGATAGGTCGCGCCAACAACAGCTCCGATATAGCTGTAGGAATCGCCCATGCAGTCTTCGCCCCACTCTGCCACCTTCTCACCGACCCATTCATATAAGGGTCTGCCGTCGATCATACGGTCCTGGAACTCGCCGCTGGAGGGATTGGAGGTCTTTACCAGAATGAACAATCCCTTTTTCTCTTCCCTGCATACATCCACAAAGGGCTTGATTCCATCGGTTCCCAGATAAGGATTTACAGTTGCAAAATCTTCATTAAAGGCAGACAGCATCCTGCTTCCCACCTGAACCTTTCCCAGATGACCCACTGCGTAAGCCGCAGATGTAGAACCGATATCTCCACGCTTTACATCGCCGATCACCACCAGATCCTTTTCATGACAGTAATCCACCGTCTTTTTGTATGCTGCCATACCGGCCACGCCAAACTGTTCATACATGGCGACCTGAGGCTTCACCGCCGGGATCAGATCATAAACTGCGTCCACGATCTCCTTGTTGAACTGCCAGATGGCATCTGCCGCACCCTCCAGGGTTTCGCCGTGCTCCGCCAGAGATTTCTTCACGATGTGCTCCGGTACATAAGACAGCATGGGATCCAGTCCCACCACGATCGGCGCGTTTAATTTTTTGATTTTTTCACACAGCTTATTGATCACTCTCGTTTCCTCCTTCGTATACAACCGTTCCGTCAACAATGGTCATAACGACCTTTCCTTTTACCTGCTTCCCATCAAAGGGTGTATTTTTTCCCTTGGATACAAACGCTTCCTTCCGGATCACATAAGATGCCTCCGGATCGATAAGGGTCAGATCTGCACATTTTCCTTCCGCCAGGCTTCCTTTATCCACACCAAGGATTTTTGCCGGTGTATAACTCATGCGTTCCGCCATCTCCATAGGGGATAAGATTCCTTTATCCACCAGTTCTGTGATGGTCAGCGATACACTGGTTTCCAGTCCGACGATTCCGAAGGGCGATTTTTCAAACCCTCTGCCCTTTTCTTCCTCGCCGTGAGGCGCATGGTCGGTGGAGATCACATCGATAATCCCCTTTTTCAGCCCGTCAATGAGGGCATCCACATCGACTCTGGAGCGTAAGGGGGGATTCATCTTATAGTTTCCGTCATCAGACGGGATATCGGCATCTGTCAGGGTGAAATGGTGAGGGCATACCTCTGCCGTCACCGGAAGTCCGGCTTCCTTTGCCAGACGCACCATCTCCACACTGTCCTTTGTCGAACAGTGGCACAGATGGAGCTTTGCGCCGGTCTCCTTGGCGATCAGAATATCTCGGGCCGCGATCACATCCTCAACGCCGTTGGTGATTCCCGGAAGTCCCATTTCCTCCGACTTCTTTCCGGCATTCATGACGCCTCCGCATACCATTGTTTTATCTTCACAGTGAGCCATGACCACGATATTCTCTTGTGCTGCGATCTTCATGGCTTCCCGGTAAAGTCCGGCGTTCATTACGGATTTTCCGTCCTCGCTGATGGCAAGCATGCCCTCGCGCTTCATTCCGGCAATATCGGTCAGTTCCTCACCCTTCTGTCCTTTTGTCACTGCTCCGATAAAGGAAACATGGACCGGACATTCCGTTTTCGCCCGCTCATTCTGACTCCGGATCATCTCCGGGGAATCGGTGGACGGCACCGTGTTTGGCATGGCGCAGATCGTGGTCACTCCGCCTCTTGCAGCCGCCATGGCGCCTGTATGAAGAGTCTCCTTATATTCCAGTCCGGGGTCTCTCAGGTGCACATGGAGATCGATCAGTCCCGGCATGACCCAGAGACCCTCTGCCTCGATCACCCGGTCTGCCTCCGTCGTGATATGCTCCGCCACGGTCCTGATCACGCCGTCCTCCGTAAGAATATCATAAATTCCGTTCCGTCCCGTATCCGGATCCAGAACATGTCCCTGTCTGATCAGCAGCTTCATCGGCTCCGCCTCTCTTTCTCCGAACTCCGGCCTCTGCACCGGGTTCTCACATTCGCTTGACTTTTCTCAGTTTCTGATATCTGGTTCTAGCTGATAACGCTTTTTGTCTGTTCTCTGTGATTCACGCATCCTCCCACAGAAGTCCGCGTACTTATTCTAGCATAAGGCGGTGGCTTCGTCCAGTGGTTGTGCCCGGAAAGCGTCTGAATGAGCGCATCGGAAGGCTGGATATCACACCAGTCAGACGCCGGAGTTCGAGATGTCCACCCGCTTCAAAAGCAGGAATCCCAGTACGGTCACACCCATCAGTACCGGATAAAAGGTATAAGGTATGATCGCCAGGGGAGACAGGCCGGTCTGGCCGGAGGCAAGAAGGATCTGGGCCCCGTAGGGGATCAGTCCCTGTGTCACGGATGCAAAAATGTCCAGCAGAGAGGCCGTCCGTCTTGGCGAGATCCCGTAGTCCGTACTGATCTCTTTTGCAATAGGACCGGCAATGACGATGGCAACGGTGTTATTGGCAGTTGCCATGTCGATCAAAACTGCCAGAAACGCGATTCCAAGCTCCGCTCCCCTTTTTCCGCGGATCCGCTTATGGATTACATTCAGGATACAGGTGATTCCTCCGTTCTTCCGCACCAGCGATACAATACAGGCCACCAGGATCGAGATCACGGTGATATCATACATGGAGGTGACTCCGTTTCCCATAACCTTGAAGATCTCCAGCGGTGCCAGAACACCGGTGGCTACACCGACAATCGCCGACAGAACCGTGCCGCCGATCAGCACCAGAAAGACATTGAGTCCTGCCAGGGCGCCCACTAAAACCACCAGATACGGCAGTACCTGAAGCAGACTGTAGCTTCCGGATTCTGCTAAAGAAAAGCTGGTATTTCGGCTGATGACCACATAGATTACCAGTGAAATAACCGCCGCCGGAAGTACCATCAGGAAATTTTCTTTGAATTTATCCCGCATTTCGCACCCCTGGGTACGGACTGCCGCAATGGTCGTGTCGGATATCATAGAAAGATTATCACCGAACATAGCGCCGCTTACCACCGCGCCGATACAGATTGCCATAGAAAATCCGGTCTTTTCGCTGATCCCGATGGCAATGGGCGCCAGCGCCCCGATGGTTCCCATACTGGTTCCCATGGAAACCGACATGAAGCAGCCAATCAGCATAAGCCCTGCCACGGCAATTCCGGGCGGAAGAATGGATAATCCCAGAGCCACGGTACTGTCCGCGCCGCCTGCTGCCGTCACTGTTCCGGAAAAGGCACCGGCCGCGAGAAAGATCAGGCACATGGTCACAATATTTTCATCTCCGACCCCCGCCGCTATGATCTTCAGTTTTTCTTCAAAGGACAGGCTTCGGTTCTGGAGAAACGCCACAATCAGGGCGATCAGAAATGCCACCACCGCCGGCATTCCGTAAAAATCCCCGCTTATGATCCCCATTCCCAGGAACAACACAAGAAATACACCAATGGGCAGAAGCCCCCACACATTTCCCCGTTCTCTTTCTTTGTTCTGTACTCTTTTCTCTTCCATAATACCCTCCCATTTCTTTTGTATCATAAATCTCCTGATAGCGCAAAACCGCCGCAGGTATTCCCTGCAGCGGTTTTCTTTCGTACTGCACTTGCACTTTAATTTAGTCTTCTCCGTCCTCTTCATCGGAAATCGCCGCCGATACAGAGCTGATAGTGCTGACCACAGCGATCACTGCACTGATGATCACGATGAAAACAATCAGCCCGATCAGAAAATATACGATAAACTGGTTATCGCTGCTGCCTGTTTCCGCTTCGGTGGTCTTTACGGCATCGGTCTTCGCCTCTTCCACAACAGCCGTTTTCGCTTCCGTCTGTCTCGGCGCATGGAGGATTCCTCCGCCAATGACACAGGCTGCCAGGATCAGTAACGTTCCCAGAAGCCGCCGGATGACCTTCTTTTTTGCCTGTTCCTTATTCATGTTATCATCTCCCGCCTGATTTAAAACCTGTTACCAGCATACCATATTTTCTCGAAAAATGGAACCTCTCATTTTCGCTTTCTGATCGATTCCGAAGCTGGCACAGCATTTCCGGGTCAGGCATTTTATTTATTGAAGAAGCCCTTCTTTTTATGTTTTTCTTCATGGGAAGATTCACCGTTCGTCTCTCCCATGGCCTCCTGGAATTTCTGGAGAGCTTCCTTCTGCTCTTTACTGAGTTTTTCCGGTACCTTGACTACCAGAGTTACATAATGGTCGCCTCTGGTATTCTTGCTCCGCAGGAACGGAACGCCCTTTCCCTTCAGCCGGATCCTGGTATCGGTCTGCGTTCCAGGCGCTACATTGTAGGCCACTTCTCCATCCACAGTCTTAATTCGGATCTCGCCGCCAAGGGCTGCCGTTGCAAAGGAGATAGGAACCGTAGAATAAATATTGGTATCCTGACGACGGAAGGTGGGATGCTGAGAAACAACAACCTCAACCAGCAGATCGCCCCGTTCTCCTCCATTTACACCAAGCTCTCCTTTTCCGCGGAGTCTTACGCTCTGGCCGTCATCAATTCCGGCAGGAATGGAAACAGCGATCCGCTTTCTCGAGCTGGTATATCCCGTTCCGCGGCAGGCAGAACATTTCTCCTTGATGATCTTTCCGGTTCCGCCGCAGTCCGGACAGTTCTGGACATTCCGCACCATGCCGAACATGGACTGCTGGGTGTAGACCACCTGGCCCTTGCCGTTGCACTTCGGACAGGTCTCCGGCTGAGTTCCGGGCTTTGCACCGGTTCCGTGGCACTGAGCACACTCATCCTTTGTGGTGATCTCCAGCTCCTTTTCACAGCCGAACAGCGCTTCCTCAAAGGTAATACGAATACTGGTCCGCAGATTGGCTCCCCGCATGGGGCCGTTGTTTGCCCGGCTTCTGCTTCTTCCTCCGCCGAACAGATCTCCGAAGATATCTCCGAAAATATCTCCCATATCCGCACCGCTGAAATCAAAACCGCCGAAGCCGCCGGCTCCTCCTGCTCCGCCGTCAAAGGCTGCATGACCAAACTGATCATACTGACGCCGTTTTTCCGGATCGCTTAAAACCGCATACGCCTCACTCGCTTCCTTGAACTTTGCTTCTGCCTCCGGATTTCCCTGGTTGGTATCCGGGTGATATTTCTTTGCCAGCACACGATATGCCTTTTTTAATGCTGCCTCGTCAGCATCCTTCGGGACACCGAGCACCTCGTAATAATCTCTTTTATTATCAGCCACTTGTTCCACCTCTCCAAAATCTCCCCGGACACACCAAAAGATTCAAGGCGCCCCCTTTCGGGGGCTGCCCTGAATCCCTGGAAAAACGGAAGAGTTTTTATACCTCTTTGTAATCTGCGTCTACAACGTCATCGTCTGCTGCCTGGCCTGCTCCTGCACCGGCTTCAGGACCTGCGCCCTGTGCGCCCTGTGCTCCCTGTGCACTCTGAGCCTGCTCATACATCTTGGCGAAAAGCGCCTGAGCACTGTTCATCAGTTTCTCTTTGCCGGACTTCAGTTCATCAAGCTGTGCGTCAGAGATCTCACCGTTTGCCGTTGCATCCACAACAGCCTTCAGAGACTTGATATCCTCTTCCACTGCGCTCTTCTGAGCAGGATCGATCTTGTCTCCTGCTTCCTCCAGTGCCTTCTCGGTCTGGAATACCATGGAGTCTGCTTCGTTTCTTGCATCAATGCCCTCTTTACGCTTCTTGTCCTGAGCCTCGAACTCAGCTGCTTCCTTTACCGCCTTGTCGATATCAGCCTCGGACATGTTGGAGCCTGCGGTAATGGTGATGTGCTGCTCCTTGCCGGTACCAAGATCCTTCGCAGATACATTTACGATACCGTTTGCATCAATATCAAAGGTTACCTCGATCTGAGGAACGCCTCTTCTTGCAGGCGGGATTCCGTCAAGACGGAACTGGCCTAAGCTCTTGTTGTCCTTTGCGAACTGTCTCTCACCCTGAAGCACGTTGATGTCTACGGCTGTCTGATTGTCGGCAGCTGTGGAGAATACCTGGCTGTGCTTTGTAGGGATCGTTGTGTTTCTCGCGATCAGCTTCGTTGCAATGCCGCCCATGGTCTCGATCGACAGGGACAGGGGAGTTACATCCAGAAGAAGGATGTCGCCTGCACCGGCGTCGCCGGCAAGCTTGCCGCCCTGAATGGAAGCACCGATAGCTACGCACTCATCGGGATTCAGATTCTTGGAAGGCTCCTTGCCTGTAAGCATCTTTACCTTTTCCTGAACCGCAGGAATACGGGTGGAACCGCCGACCAGAAGAACCTTTCCAAGATCGGAAGCATTCAGGCCTGCATCACGCAGAGCGTTCTGAACAGGGATTGCAGTTCTCTCAACCAGATCGTGAGTCAGTTCATCGAACTTTGCTCTTGTTAAGTTCATATCAAAATGCTTCGGTCCTTCACTGGTTGCAGTGATGAACGGAAGGTTGATGTTTGTGGTGGTTGCGGAAGAAAGCTCTTTCTTTGCCTTCTCGGCAGCTTCCTTTAATCTCTGAAGTGCCATCTTATCCTTGGACAGATCCACGCCCTCGGCCTTCTTGAACTCGGAGATCATGTAATCAACGAGAACCTGATCGAAATCATCGCCGCCTAAGTGGGTATCGCCGTTGGTGGACAGAACCTCAATGACACCGTCACCGATCTCGATGATGGAAACATCGAAGGTACCGCCGCCCAGGTCGTAAACCAGGATCTTCTGTTCTTTCTCATTATCAAGGCCGTAAGCCAGAGCTGCTGCGGTAGGCTCGTTGATGATACGCTTTACATCAAGGCCTGCGATCTTTCCGGCGTCCTTTGTTGCCTGACGCTGTGCATCATTGAAGTAAGCAGGAACCGTAATAACTGCTTCCGTTACTTTCTCACCAAGATAGCTCTCTGCATCTGCCTTTAACTTCTGCAGGATCATGGCGGAGATCTCCTGAGGAGAATATTTCTTTCCGTCAATGTCTACCTTATAATCCGTTCCCATATGTCTCTTGATGGAGGCAATGGTGCGTTCGGAGTTGGTTACAGCCTGACGCTTTGCCGGCTCGCCGACCAGTCTCTCACCGGTCTTTGTGAATGCTACGACGGACGGAGTTGTACGAACGCCCTCTGTATTTGCGATAACAACCGGCTTTCCGCCTTCCATAACTGCCACGCATGAATTTGTTGTACCTAAGTCAATACCAATGATCTTTCCCATAATAATTTCCTCCTGTATTTAAAAGTCTTTGTTTTTTAATTTGCCACCTTTACCATGCTGTGGCGAACCACGCTTTCCCGGTAAAGATATCCTTTCTGGAATTCCTCCACGACGATGTTCTCGCCAACGTTCTCATCCTCCACATGCATTACTGCATTATGGAAATTGGGATCAAATTCCTGCCCCACGGCTTCAATGGGCTTCACATCCATTTCGTCCAGGGTCTTAAGAAGCTGTTTGTATATCTTATCCATTCCCTCTGCAAAGGGAGTCTGGGCTTCTTCCTCACTCAAGGTTCCGAGTCCCCGTTCAAAATTATCAATGACGGGGAGGATCTTTTCGATGACGCTCTTTGCACCGATCTCATACATGGCATTCTTTTCCTTTTCTGTCCGTTTCCGGAAATTCTCAAACTCTGCCATGGACCGTACCAGCTTGTCGCTCAGTTCCTCGATCTGGAGATCCTTTTTATCTTTTTTGTCTTTCTTTTTGAAAAAGCTCTTCTTTTCGGCCTCCGCATTCTTTTCTTCCTGTCCTGCGTTCTCCGTTTCGGTTTCTCCGGCTTCTGCTCCTGCTTCCACGTTTTCCGCTTCTGCCGCAGTTTCCTCCGCTGTCTGTTCCTGTTCCTTTTCCAGTTCCTTTTCTGTATCTGCCACGACTGTTCCGCCTTTCTATTCTTCTTTTTTTAACATGGTGTCCAGCTGTCCCATCACCGTCTGAAGCGTGCTTACAACCTTTTCATAGTCCATACGCTTCGGTCCGACGATCCCGATGGTTCCCTGCAGGCCCTCGCCCAGATCATATGTGGCAGTGACCACACTGCAGTCCTTCATGCTCTGAACCGGTGTCTCGTCTCCGATGTACACCTGAATACCCTGCTTTCCGTCCTCATTGAGCTTGTCGGTCAAGAGATTGGTTAACTGTTTCTTTTCCTCAAACACCTGAATGATATCCTTTGCTCTTCCGCTGTCGGAAAGCTCCGGATATTTAAAAATATTGGTAGCACCGCTGGTATAGATCTGAAGATCTTCCTCATCGGCGCGGATTGCATCTGCCACAGCGTCCAGAACCTTTCCGATGATCTCGGTATGAGTTCCTGCCTGCTGTTTGATCTTCGCGATGACTCCCAGATTGATCTCTTCAATGGTCAGGCCGTTTAAATTGGTGTTGAGCATCAGGTTCAGGGAGAGAACATCTTCTTCGCTTAACGATTCCTCCACATCGAACATGGTGTTCTTAATGATATTTCCTTCCACCACCACCACCGCCAGCAGCCGGTGTTCCTCAACTCTGGAAAGCTGAATGAACTTTACCTTGTTGCGGTTATAACGCGGCGCGGAGATCATCGACGTATAGTTGGTATTGGCGGCCAGCACCTTTGCCATCTGCTGGAGTACCCGTTCCATCCGATCCAGACGTTCTACAAAAAAGTCCTGGGTCTGGGGAACAGCCCGTTCCGCCTGATCCGGTTCGTCTTCCGATTCCCGGAGCATATGATCCACATAAAGACGATAGCCCTTATCGGTAGGGATCCGTCCTGCCGAGGTATGCGGCTGAACGATCAGTCCCATTTCCTCCAGGTCGGCCATCTCGTTTCGGATCGTTGCAGAAGAAAGCTGCAGGTCGGAGAATTTGGAAATGGTACGTGAACCGACCGGTTCTCCGGTCTCCTGATAGTTCCGAATGATCGCATGTAAAATTTTTTTCTTCCGTTCATCCAGTTCCATTTCTCACGCCTCCTTCGCTTTCTCTGTTAGCACTCAACTTATTAGAGTGCTAACATCCATGTCTATAAGATAGCACTGGACGTCTTCTTTGTCAACAACTTTTTTCATTTCTCCATTTTTTTCATATTTTCTTCACATTTTTTCTTTTAGCGCAGGATTGTTATAGTTTTAGCCAGTATTTTGATAGTATAAGCAGGAAAAATCCCCTATACTAAAACTACCAACACTTTTCACCATACGGTCACCGCAGAGTTCGCCCTCTGCCGGCCAAAATAGAAGGGGGAAACGCAAAAACTTTTCAAAAAAGTTCTTGCAATATTCCAAACAACGCAAAAGGCGCTGCACAGCTTCCTGTTTCGCCATTCAGGATTGTGCAGCGTCTTCTTTTCTGTTTTATACGGATTTTCTCCGTCCTATGCTTATACCGGCAAATGCTTACACCGGCGATTCCTGTGGACAGGATTTTTCCATAGCTTACGCTCAGTTTTCGTCCAGCAGAAACTCTGCCAGCACATAGTTGCTCACATCGATTCCATGCTCCGTAAGTCTCCAGAACCGTTCGGTTCCATTCTGATACGCTTCCAGCAGACCTTCACCGGACAGTGTTCTTAACGTCTCTCCGTAAACAGCCTCCATGGTTATTCCGAACCGCTCCAAAAACCTCTGTTCGGATACGCCGCACATCATGCGCAGCCCCAGGAACAGAAATTCTTCCATGGCGCGGGGCCTTGTGACCTGCTCCTCCAGGCTCCGTATCTCCGAAAAGGGTCTGGACAGATATTCCTCCCGGTCTGACGTATTATGAAACCGTTTTTCTTCTACATAAGAAGCCGCCGAAATTCCGAAGCCCAGATACGGCGTTCCCGTCCAGTAGCCGATGTTGTGACGGCAGGCATATCCCGGCTTACTGTAATTGGAGATCTCGTAATGGTCATAACCGGCTTTTCCCAGAAGCTCCTCCGTGATCCGGTACATGGTCCGCTCGTCCTCCTCCGACGGCAGAGGCCGGATCGCGGCATCTTCCCGTCCTTCGGCACGCGCCTCAGCCTGCTTCCCGTACGTTTCATAAAAGGGTGTTTCCTCTTCGATAATAAGGCTGTACACAGAAAGATGCTCCGGCGAAAGGGCCAGAACCGCCCGCAGGCTTTCTGAAAAGCTTTCCACGGTCTGTCCCGGAAGCGCTGCCATAAGATCCACATTAAGATTCTCAAATCCGGCCCTTCGGGCAAGCGAAAAGCTCTCTTTAAATTCCTCCCAGGTATGGATCCGTCCCAGCATGGAAAGCTCCTTATTATGAGCCGACTGGAGCCCGATGCTGAGCCGGTTCACCCCGGCCCGCTTATAGATCTGCAGGGCTTCTTTTGTAAGCGTCCCCGGATTAGCCTCCATGCTGATCTCTGCGTCCGGCGAAAGAAAAAACCGCCGCCGGATCCGGTTCAATGTTTCTTCTATTAAAAGTGGCTCGATGAGAGAGGGCGTCCCTCCGCCGAAAAAGACACTGGAGACCAAAGTCTCTCCGTTCACGGACTCTTCGATTTCCTCCCACAGCCGTTCCATATACGCCTGCTGGACCTCCCGTCCGGCCGGTGCCGAGACGAAATCACAGTAGCCGCATTTTCTTACGCAGAACGGAATATGGATATAAAGCTCCAGCTCCGTTTGGCCATTTCTGTTTTCATTCATTTATTCATCATCCAGCTTGAGAACGCTCATGAAGGCCTTCTGAGGGATCTCCACATTGCCCACCTGGCGCATCCGCTTCTTTCCCTCTTTCTGCTTCTCCAGAAGCTTCCGTTTTCGGCTGATATCGCCGCCATAGCACTTTGCCAGCACATCCTTTCGCATGGCCTTTACCGTCTCGCGGGCGATGATCCTGTTTCCGATGGCCGCCTGGATCGGGATCTCAAACAGATGTCTCGGGATCTCCTCCTTGAGCTTTTCACACATCTTCCGGCCACGCTCATAAGCCGTATCGGCATGGACAATAAACGACAGTGCGTCCACGGCTTCTTTATTGATCAGAATATCCAGCTTCACCAGCTCTGACTGCTCATAGCCCTTCAGCTCATAATCAAAGGACGCATAGCCGCGGGATCTGGATTTTAATGCATCGAAGAAATCATAAATGATCTCATTGAGGGGCAGCTCATAACGCAGCAGCGCTCTGGTATCCTCCATGTACTCGGTTCCCAGGTACACACCACGGCGCTCCTGGCAGAGCTGCATAATCGCGCCAATGAACTCAGTCGTCACCATGATCTCCGCCTTTACCACCGGCTCCTCCATATATTCGATCTCGGAGGGATCGGGAAGATTGGAGGGATTGGTCAGCTCCATGATCTCACCATTTGTCTTATGCACCTTATAGACAACGCCGGGAGCCGTGGTCACCAGATCCAGGTTATATTCCCGCTCCAGACGCTCCTGAATGATCTCCAGATGCAGAAGGCCAAGAAAGCCGCAGCGGAAACCGAAGCCCAGTGCGATGGAGGTCTCCGGCTCAAACTGGAGGGAGGCATCATTGAGCTGCAGCTTTTCCAGCGCATCACGCAGGTCATTGTACTTCGCCCCGTCGGCAGGATACAGCCCACAGTACACCATGGGCGTCACCTTCTTATATCCGGGAAGGGGCGCGTCACAGGGACGCTCCGCGTCGGTGACCGTATCGCCGACTCTCGTATCCCGTACATTCTTAATGCTTGCCGTAATATAGCCAACCATTCCGGCTGCCAGCTCATCACATGGAATAAACTGTCCTGCGCCGAAGTAGCCCACCTCCACGGTTTCAAACTCCGCACCGGTCGCCATGAATCGGATCCTCGTTCCCTTTTTTACGGTTCCCTCCTTGACCCGGCAGAATACGATGACTCCTTTATAAGGATCATAAACCGAGTCAAAGATCAGCGCCTGCAAAGGCGCAGCCTGGTCGCCGACGGGCGCCGGAATCTTCTCCACGATCTGTTCCAGCACCTGATCGATGTTGATTCCTGCCTTAGCCGAAATCTGAGGCGCATCCTGTGCCTCGATCCCGATCACATCCTCAATCTCGTCGATGACACGCTGAGGATCTGCACTGGGCAGATCGATCTTATTGATCACCGGGAATACCTCAAGATCATGATCCAGTGCCAGATACACATTGGCCATGGTCTGAGCCTCGATTCCCTGTGCCGCATCTACCACCAGCACCGCGCCATCGCAGGCCGCCAGGCTTCGTGATACCTCATAATTAAAATCCACATGACCGGGAGTGTCAATAAGGTTGAAAATATACTCCTCCCCGTCCTTCGCCCTGTAAACAGTCCGCACTGCCTGGGACTTGATGGTAATTCCGCGCTCCCGCTCCAGATCCATATTATCCAGAACCTGCGCCTGCATTTCCCGGCTGGTCAGAAGCCCGGTCATCTCAATGATCCTGTCGGCCAGGGTAGACTTGCCGTGGTCTATATGGGCAATGATACAAAAATTTCTGATTTTACTCTGGTCAATCGCCATGCTGTTCCTCCTGATTCTCTTTCACCTGTCTCCGGTAATTTTACAACGGAACGCCGTTTCCTGCAAGCGTTTTCCCTGTGGAGTATCCTATCCTTCTGCCTGCTTTGTAATCCTTCGAACTGCCAGCCCGATACCCAGTCCCACTGCTGCCGGTAAAAGCCAGCCAAAACCGATGGACGAAAACGGCAGGAACCGTTCTCCGAATGCGATCAGTCCCTCTGCATGGAGGACGGAGACTGCCGCTCCCGGCAGTGTCCGGATAAAATCAAAAGCCGCCGCAAGCCCGGTACAGACAGTCACGGCCTGATAAACCCTGCGATCGTTTTTGAATGCTCTTCCGAACAAGGTCAGCAGGATCAGCGTCACCGCCAGCGGATATAAGAACATAAGGACCGGAAGCGAAAAGGAAATGATCTTTTCCAGTCCCAGGTTTGCAATCAGGAACGAAAGTATCCCGAACGACACCACCCAGGCCCGATAGGACGGACCGCCGGGAAACATTTTCTGAAAGGTCTCCCCGCAGCTTGTGAGAAGACCGACTGCTGTTTTTAAGCAGGCCAGCGCAACCGTTGCCACCAGGATCAGCCCCCCTGCCTTACCGAAATACCGACTGGCGATCCCAAGCAGGGCTTCGCCGCCGTTTCCGCAGCCCGGCAGGCTTCCGCGGCTCTGGGCCCCTGCCACGGCCACCAGCACATAGATTCCCGCCATGAGCAGCGAGCTGAATACACCTGCCTTCACCGTATTCTTTGCTACTGCGTCTGCATCCTCCACACCGAGGCCGCGGATCGCATTTACCACAATGATCCCGAACGCCAGACCGGCCAGCGCATCCATGGTATTATATCCCTCTAAAAATCCCTGAAAAAATACAGCGTTCTGATAATTGCCGAGCGGCACTGCCTCTCCAATGGCTCCCATGGGACTTATGACCGCCCGAAGCATTAAAATCCCCAGAAAGCCCAGAAACAGCGGATTTAAAATTTTTCCCACCCAGGTCAGGATCTTTCCCGGCCGCAGGGAAAAGAACAGTACCGCCAGGAAAAACAGAAGGGAAAACACCGCCAGCCAGATCCCGTGGCTGCCCTCCGGCAGAAGCGATTCCAGTCCCACCGTAAAGGAGACCGTCGCACACCTGGGAATGGCAAAAAACGGCCCGATCGTCATATACAGCAGGCCGGTAAATACGATCCCCCAGCCCTTTCCCACCTGGCTGCTCATTTCCAGTACGCCGTCCTTCCGGCTGATCCCCAGTGCCGCCACACCAAGAAGCGGAAGCCCCACTCCGGTCACCAGAAATCCCAGTGTCGCCGGGAGCAGGTTTCTTCCCGCCTGCTGCCCCATATAAACCGGAAAGATCAGATTTCCGGCACCGAAAAACAGGCCGAACAGCATACTGGCCACCAGAAGGAGCTCTTTGCGGTTCAGAGTCCGTTTCATAGTTCCACACCCTTTCTTCTTCATTTTTCAACATCCGGATCGTTTTATAAATCCACGTGGTTCTTAATCCCGATACTGCCGCCAGATCCTCCATTCCCGCAGAAGCTGTCCCGGATGGCGGAACATACCCCGCACGGTGCGGTAAATGGGAAGTATCCATCGTAACGATTTATGATGATAAAAAAACGGATGATATTCCTGTAACTGTTCCTCCGAAAGAAAGATCCGGTTTCTGGCATAGCGCTTTTTCGCCTGCTTCTGATCTCCGCCGGTTTCCATCTGCAGCCGGCTGATCGTTCTCATGATCCGGTTATCCATGGTTCCGTATGTTCCGCAGCCCAGCATATAATAAGCCATCTCCCAGTCCTCCGCCTCCGCTTCTCCCGTCTCCAGAAGCAGATGCTTTGCGCAGCGCCGAAGCGCCTTTTCAAATTCGCCAAGTCCCAGCTTTTCCGCCTCCGCTTCCACATAATTCCAGTCCATGAAACCGCCCTGCCTCTGGAGATACACTGCTTCATCCGCCAGTGTCCGGATTCCGCATCCGCCTCCGTCATAATGCTTCCAGGCATGGGCGGTTATAAACAGATACTGATCTTCCACGGAATACTCATACCGATGAGGATTTTCTTCCCTTCTGACTGCCCGCTTCCAGGGATTCTTATAATAAGACAGAAACGGACTTGTCCGGTCAAACAGCGTACGGTGCATCTCAAAATTAAATATGGGCTGTTTCTGAAAGGCATCATGATTTCCCGTCAGACCTTCCACTTCGTAACCATGCTGCTTCATAATCGTGCAGAGAATCTTCTGCGCTTCCAGAAGCCCCTGCTCCTTATCTGCTTCCGTCTTTCCTCTGAGGCAGTAACCGCCCGCCGGATCCGGCTCCACATAGCCATACAGAATATCATTGTTGCACATGTAGCGCATTCCCGGTTTCGGGTAATCATCCTTTAGCAGAATCCCTTTTAACGGCAGATAGGAAATCCCATGGGCCTCCAGTGCCTCCAGGATCTGCTCCCGTTCCACATCAAACTGCAGTTCCCGGTACATTCCCATGGTTCCTGCCTGCTTCCACAGACCTCGAAGCGTCTCCGGCAATGCTTCCTCATGGGGCTTCACCGCCGGCCAGAGCGCTGCCTCCACATTGCTCCGCTTTGCCAGCTGCCAGATCCGTTTCCATTCCTCGCCGTCCCAGGAAATCCCGGCAGCCTCTCCGTTTAATGCACAGCGAAGCAGCAGCAGAAGCTCTTTCCCCGTCTGTCGCATCTGTTCCTGCATTCCCGCTTTCTCTGCGATTCCATTCGTTTTTTCTTCTGCCCTGTTCTCTCTTCCTTTTTCCTTCATGGCCTCTCCTTCAGGCTGTTTCCTGTCGTTTTCCGCGCACTCCTTTAACCACACAGACTGCTGCAGCAGGCACACGGTTTCTGTCCCTCCTGATGATGAAAAAGAAAAGCCCCAAGGATATCTCTCCCCACCGGGTTTCTCCTCAGAGCCTCTGTTCCTGCGGATAACAGGACTTGAACCTGCACGTCATGGACACCAGAACCTAAATCTGGCGCGTCTGCCAATTCCGCCATATCCGCGAAAAATTACTGCGCCGGTAACATGCCGACGCAGTAACATCTTATCATTTCCGTCTCTAAAAGTCAATGGATTACGCTTCCGGCTTTCCGCTCATCTGTCTGTAAAAATAGCCGATGATATCCTTGCGCTTCACAATTCCGATAAAGATATTTTTATCGTCCACCACAGGAACAAAATTCTGATTCATAGCCTTTTCCATCAGATCTTCCATGCGCGCATCAGCAGACACTGCCGCCGTCTTCCGCTTTCTGCCGATCCCGGAAATTCTCACATTCTCCGCCTCACTCATATTCAGATCCCATTGTTCTTTCACATACCATAGAAGATCACCTTCCGTGATCGTTCCCGTATAATGTCCCTCCCGGTCAATGACCGGAACTTCAGAAAACCGGTGATATTCCATCTTCTCTATGGTCTGTCTGATGGTAAAATCATCAAACACATATTCTACTTCACTTTTGGGCGTTAAAAAAAACAGTATATTCATAGTATCTCCCTTCTGCCTCCGGCAGCTTTATCGTTATCATGGTATCATATTTCCCGCCGTCTTTCCAGCAAATCCGGGAGATTTTAGAAAGCCTTAAGATTTTTTCAGTTCCCGTTTCTTTTTCGTCATCATGCCGCCGATCCGCCCTGATTCCTTTGCCGAAAGGCATCGCCAGCCGCCCCTTATCACTTTGTCATAAACGCCGATCTCCGCGGCAATCTCCAGCTTCAGCTTCTCCTCCGGTGTTAAATCCGAAAGATCCAGCGGCCCCTCTTTTTTCTTTCCCATATAACAGACAATGCTCCTTTCTCCCTTTCCGGGTTACTAAGAGCATTGCCTGTTTCTGAAATTCCATTCACAGTTCCGGAGGCTTTCCGCCTCCGCCTGATTCGTTTCTTTGCTTCAGCGGTGCGTTCTGTCAGACCTGTATTATGACGGGTCGGACGGCATCAGCACTGCCGCAATAAAGTAGGCCAGGATCCCGGCGCCGGTGCAGCCGAAGATCGCCCAGATCACACGGATAATGGTCGCATCGATATTAAAATACTCGCCGATTCCTCCGCATACACCTAAAAACAGTTTGTCTCTTGTTGAACGGTATAATCGTTTCGGTTCCATAGTTTTCGTCTCCTTTATGTTTCTATTTTATCGCATTTCCTCTTCAAAGGAAAGGGTAATTGCTCCAAGATCACAGGAAAGCTCCAGATCCTTTTCTCCAATGTCATAATGTTCCTCGCCCAGGACAATTCCTCCCAGCTCACTGCTTCCGGCAGAAATACTTCCCAGGCTGCAGTCCATCTCCACCGAATAGTCTTCCTCCGAACCGGCCAGCGTTCCGTCTACGGTTCCCGTGGCCGCATGGATCTTCGCCTTCGTTCCAATATCCAGAAGCTCAAAAGTCGCACTTCCGCTTTCTACCTCAGCCTCCAGTTCGTCACAGGCCAGCGTCCCGCTCTGAAAGGCTCCGGCTTTTACCCGGATCTCCACCTGTTCAAAAACGGCATCCCGTGGGATCGTTACATGGACCTCACCCAGTGCCTTCTTTAAATAAATGCCCTGTCCGTCCACATAAAAACCGCCAACCAGCGAGCCGCCCTTTTCTTCCTCCTGTCCGGAGGTAATATGCCAGGTTCCGTCCTCCACATGGCTGTCGATCCGGCTTCCTTTGCTGTATCCCACAACAGAAAACGTATCTCCTTCCTCCACCGAAAGGCTCCCGGCCTCCACCTCAAAGGAAAGATTCCGGATCGCGCCCTGCACCGTCTCATTCCGCGTTTCGATCTGCTCCGGTGTTGTCTTCGGTTCCCAGAACCGAATCCGAAATCCCATGGCAAAGCTTACGGACATGAGCAGCAGCCCCAGCAGGCCGAGGGCCAGAGATGTCCACAGACAGACTTTTGCAAATCGTTTCATGCCGCCTGCCCTCCTCTCCTGAGCCGTCTTCCGAAAAAGCCAAACAGATTTCCGATCATGTGAATCAGCGCCGGAATGGCCTTTCCGCAGAACCATACCGACAGAAGAAGTGCCAGAAGGCCCACCGCCAGAAGTACAAATCCGCCTCCGCCGATCATCATGCCGGCCGCCGGAACGGTAAACAGCTTTCCGATCCCTACGCCTACCAATACGACTCCGCTGAACAGAAACGCCGCTGCGCTGATGATCACCGCCAGCAGGATTCCTCCCGCCGTGCAGAGGATCCCGAGGGAAATCCCTCCTGCCAGACAGAACAGGCCGAAGCCCACAGGCACAGCAATGATCAGGCCGCAGAGCATCAGAAATACCACGATCGGATTTCGATGCCTTCGCCTCTTCCGTCCTGCTTCTGTATTGTCCTGTCCGAATGTCTCCGAACCGCCGGTTCCCGCATATTCCTCTGTTTCAACATTCCGGCCATGCTCCGGAGTTTCTCCGAATCCGCTTTCCCGGCCGCCGTTTCCCTCTGTACCGATCTGCTTTCTTTGCACCATCTCCGGCGGGACCAGCTCGCCGCCCGGCATTTTATAACGGTCATGCTCCACGCCATGCTCGGTGTATTCGGTTTCCTGCTCCTCAAAGCCGCCGTTCACTCCGGCCCGGATCATGGCCGCCAGCCGCTCCAAGCTTCCCAGCTCCGCGATCACCTCGGCTTCCTTTTCCGGTCCGGCGTCCTCGAAGTAATCCTCATAATACTGAAGCGCTTCCTCCCGCTCCTCCTCGGACATATCCTG
Organism: Candidatus Paralachnospira sp. LCP21S3_A2; assembly: GCF_052118925.1. Taxonomy (NCBI): domain Bacteria; kingdom Bacillati; phylum Bacillota; class Clostridia; genus Candidatus Paralachnospira; species Candidatus Paralachnospira sp. LCP21S3_A2. The sequence goes on along the minus strand of NZ_JBQKGG010000004.1, from coordinate 44,173 downwards.
AAGAAGATATGCCAGTTCTTTCATATAAGTTTTCCTGTCCATCTTAATCCTCCTCAAGAATCGCGGAAATCTTTCCCGAATAGCTTTTCCACTCGCCGCGGTAAAGGGCAAGCTGGGCACTGCCCTTGGGCGTTACCTTATAATAGCGCCGGTTTCTGCCGCCGAACTCCCGGTCATAAACCTCCAGACAATCGTCTTTCTGGAGACGCCGCAAAACCGGGTAGAGGGTCGATTCCGAAATCTCAATGGCCTCCCGCACCTCCTGGGTGATCTTGTACCCGTAGGTTCCCTCGGCATCTCTGGAAACCACCGACAAGACGATCGCGTCCAGAAGCGCCGCTCCTGTGTTGAATACCATGTCATCAGCTCCCGTGTAAACAAGTATTGTTATTTGCTGTTTTATATTATATGTCGTATAATATAGTTTGTCAACAGGTATTTGAATCGAATTTCGCGTCCCACCCAGGCCAGCCAACCGGCACATATATAAGCTGCCTCTGTCTGGCCTGGGCAGTGGATCCGCGAAATTCCAAAGCATAATCCATGCCGGGTTCGGGACATTCCATCCGCAGATATGCAGATAAAAACCGGCGCACCGCGGTTTCCCGCAGCGCGCCGGCGCTTATTTACATTCGTCTGTACATTTATGCCTGATGGATCGTTCCGGACTGGTTTCCGTCCTTATTGGAGGTCACATGCTTATGGGTATAGAGATGATCCTGGCAGTATTCATAGTTGCCCTCGCACTTGGAGCAGAACCGGAATTCCAGATTCGGATCGTCAAACTCCGTCCGGCCACAGACGGCACAGCGGTGACGGGGATGCTTTTCGGAGGCCCGTGCCTGATTGACCTGCTGACGATACACTGCCTTCCGCTTCACCTCTTTAGGGCTTACCCGCTTCATATCACGGCTTCCCAGGAAGAAGAGCAGGAAGTTGGCAATGGATAACAGGATTGCCACTCTGGTGGCCCAGTTTCCGACAATCAGCTCATAGACGAAATAAATCCCATTCAGGATCCCCAGCCATTTGGCCTTTACCGGAATAATGAAGAACAGTAAAAACTGCATATCCGGGAACGTTGCCGCAAAGGCAAAGAACAGCGACCAGTTCAGATAGGCGGTTCCCATGATCAGCGTGTAGCCGGAAATCCAGTAGATGATCAGTGCCGCCAGCACATGGCCCAGCACGCCGATAAAGAAATACAGGTTAAACCGGAATGCGCCCCAGACGCGCTCCAGCGTTGTTCCAAGAGAATAATAAAGCCACATGGCAATCATAAAATAGAGAATATCCGTATCAGGCGGATAGATCAGAAAGGTCACGATCCTCCAGATCTGTCCTCTCATAATCTGGCTGGCATCCAGAGACAGATACTGATAATACATGGGATTGACCTTCATGATCACAAATCCAACCCCGTACAGGATCATGATATAAAACATCAGATTGGGAATGGCATACTTCCCGAACTTCCGTTCCAGCTTGCTTATCCAGTTCATTCTTAAACTCCATTCTCCGCTGCCGTCGGCAGCTGTTTGTCTCATCCATCCCGACAGGACTGTTTCTGCCGGAAACAATTCTTCCTTATTATAAAAAGAATCCTGTAGTTTGTCAAATCTAAGCAGCCCAGTTGCTGTTTTTTTCACAGATTTCATTTTTTATTTACTTTCCCTTTTCTTTTTCCTGCTCCCGGCGTCTAATAATGCTGTATTGGTTCTTTCCAGAAGAATTCTCCGCAATTTTTCCCTTTTAACGATTTCTTAACATTCTTTTAACACTCTTTTCCTTAACCCAATTCTTGCTTTTCCCAAAAGAACATACTATAATAGCATGTGGCTTACGCCACCCTGAAACAGATTTCAGGCTTTAACCTTCGCGGTCCGTATCGTGGATCGCGCGATACCAGAGAGAAAAGGTGTTTTTATGTCTAATTATAATAAGCTGGGAATTGATATTGGATCTACAACCGTAAAGGCGGCCATTCTCACTCCCGACAATCAGGTACTGTTTTCCGCCTACGAGCGCCATTATGCCAACATCCAGGAAACACTGGCATCGCTTCTTCGCCGGGCATTGGAGCAGCTTGGCCCCATGGAGGTGCACCCGGTTATCACCGGCTCCGGCGGACTTACCATCTCCAGACATCTGGAGGTGCCGTTCGTGCAGGAGGTTGTGGCCGTTGCCACCTCGCTCCAGGATTATGCCCCCCGGACAGATGTAGCCATCGAGCTGGGCGGCGAGGATGCCAAAATTATTTACTTTACCGGCGGAATCGACCAGCGCATGAACGGAATCTGCGCCGGCGGAACCGGCTCCTTCATTGACCAGATGGCCTCTCTTTTGCAGACGGATGCCGCAGGCTTAAACGAGTACGCGAAAAACTATAAAGCAATTTATCCCATTGCGGCGCGATGCGGGGTATTTGCCAAATCGGATATCCAGCCCCTTATCAATGACGGTGCAACAAAAGAGGATCTGGCTGCCTCTATTTTTCAGGCAGTTGTAAACCAGACCATTTCCGGCCTGGCCTGCGGCAAGCCCATCCGCGGAAACGTGGCATTCTTAGGCGGCCCGCTCCATTTTCTTTCCGAGCTGAAGGCGGCTTTTATCCGTACCTTAAAGCTGGAGGGTGATGCTATCATCGCACCGGAGCATTCTCATCTGTTTGCCGCCATCGGCGCAGCCATGAATCCAAAGGAAGACGTTTCTACCTCGCTGGAAGCGCTCTGCGAAAAGCTTACCCACGGCGTCAAGATGGAATTTGAAGTAAAGCGTCTTGAGCCCTTATTTAAAAACCAGGCCGACTATGATGCCTTCCTTGCCCGCCACAGTGAGCATAACGTAGCGACTGCCGATCTGGACAGCTACGAGGGCGACTGCTTTCTGGGCATTGATGCCGGTTCTACCACCACCAAGGTAGCTCTGGTGGGTGAGGACGGTTCTCTGCTGTATTCCTTCTATTCCAATAACAACGGCAGTCCCTTAAAGACAACGATCCGCGCCATGAAGGAGATCAGCGAACTGCTTCCTCCAAGCGCATCGATCCGCTATTCCTGCTCCACCGGTTACGGAGAGGCCCTGATCAAGGCGGCCCTGATGCTGGATGAGGGCGAAGTTGAGACTGTGTCCCATTATTATGCCGCCTCCTTCTTTGACCCGGAGGTAGACTGTATTCTGGACATCGGCGGCCAGGATATGAAGTGTATTAAGATCAAGAACCAGACCGTGGACAGCGTCCAGCTAAACGAAGCCTGCTCCTCCGGCTGCGGCTCTTTTATCGAGACCTTCGCCAAATCCTTAAATTACAGCGTTCAGGACTTTGCAAAGGAAGCGCTGTTTGCCAAAAACCCCATCGACCTTGGAACCCGTTGTACGGTATTCATGAACAGCAACGTTAAACAGGCTCAGAAGGAGGGCGCCGAGGTTTCCGATATTTCCGCCGGACTGGCCTACTCCGTCATCAAAAATGCGCTGTTCAAGGTAATCAAGATCACCGATGCCAGCGATCTCGGCAGGCGTGTTGTGGTTCAGGGCGGAACCTTCTATAACGATGCCGTGCTGCGCAGCTTCGAGCGGATCTCCGGCTGTGAAGCCGTCCGTCCCGACATTGCCGGCATCATGGGTGCCTTCGGTGCTGCCCTTGTGGCAAGGGAACGTTATACCCCCGGAAGGGAAACCACCATGCTTCCCATGGAAAAAATCCTGAACCTTACCTATGATACAAAAATGGCCCACTGCAAGGGCTGTACCAACAGCTGCCTGCTCACCATCAACCGCTTCCCCGGCGGCCGTCAGTATATCTCCGGCAACCGCTGTGAACGCGGCCTCGGAAAGCAGAAAAACAAAGAAAATATTCCAAACCTGTTTGATTATAAGTATAAGCGGGTGTTCGGCTATGAAAGCCTGACCCCCGACACGGCCACCCGCGGCATCATCGGGATTCCCCGTGTCTTAAATATGTATGAAAATTATCCGTTCTGGGCGACGTTCTTCAAGGAGCTGGGCTACCAGGTGGTGCTCTCTCCCCAGTCCACGAAACGGATCTATGAGCTGGGCATCGAATCGATCCCCAGTGAGTCGGAATGCTACCCGGCGAAGCTGGCCCACGGACACGTTTCCTGGCTCATCCGTCAGGGGATCCGGTTTATCTTCTACCCCTGCATTCCTTACGAGCGCAATGAGACACCGGACGCTCAGAACCATTACAACTGCCCCATCGTAACCTCCTATGCGGAGAACATCAAGAACAACGTGGAAGAGCTGGCTGATGAGCATGTCCGTTTTCTGAATCCGTTCATGGCGTTCACCAACGAGGAAATCCTGGAAAAACGGCTGGTGGAGGTATTTACTGAGGAAGAGCATATCCCCGCCGCTGAGATCAGCGCCGCTGCAAAGAAGGCATGGGCCGAGCTTCTGGCTGTCAAGGAGGATATCCAGAAAAAGGGCGAAGAAACGCTGAAGTATCTGGATGAGACCGGACGCCGCGGCATCGTCCTGGCCGGTCGTCCCTACCATGTGGATCCGGAGATCAACCACGGAATCCCGGAGCTTATTACCTCCTACGGAATCGCTGTTTTCACTGAGGATTCGGTATCCCATCTGGGACAGGTGGAGCGCCCGCTGATCGTCATGGATCAGTGGATGTACCATTCCCGCCTGTACCGTGCGGCAAACTTTGTGAAAACGAGAGATAACCTGGATCTGATCCAGTTAAACTCCTTCGGCTGCGGCCTGGACGCCGTAACCACCGATCAGGTCAACGATATCCTTACCGGCTCCGGAAAGATCTACACGGTCTTAAAGATCGACGAGGTCAGCAACCTGGGCGCCGCAAGAATCCGGATCCGTTCCCTGATCTCCGCGCTCCGCGTGCGGGAAAACCGCCATATCGAGCGGAAGATCGTTTCCTCCGCCTATAAGCGTGTGGAATTTACCAAAGATATGCGGAAGAATTACACGATCCTCTGTCCGCAGATGAGCCCCATCCATTTCAACATTCTGGGGCCTGCCCTTTCCTCCTGCGGCTACCATGTGGAGGTGCTTCAGAACCACACAAGAGCGGCGGTCGATGTGGGATTAAAATATGTAAATAATGATGCCTGCTATCCGTCCCTGATCGTCGTGGGACAGATCATGGAGGCTCTGCTGTCCGGAAAATATGACCTCAACAAGACAGCCGTGTTCATGAGCCAGACCGGCGGCGGCTGCCGTGCCTCCAACTATATCGGCTTTATCCGCCGAGCCCTGGAGCGTGCAGGTATGGCACAGATCCCCGTGATCTCTTTAAGTGCCCAGGGGCTGGAATCCAACTCCGGCTTCACCTACTCTCTGCCTATGCTCACCAAGGCCATGCAGGCGATCGTCTATGGCGACATCTTCATGCGGGTTCTGTATCATATGCGCCCTTATGAGATCACCCCAGGCTCTGCCAATGAGTTACATAAAAAATGGGAACAGTTCTGTATCAATGATCTGACCACAAAGCATGTATCCATGAGCCGGTTTAAAAAGAATGTCCGCGCCATCATCCGCGACTTCGATAATCTTCCGATCCATGAGGACTGGAAAAAGCCCCGTGTCGGCATTGTCGGCGAGATCCTGGTAAAATTTTCACCGCTGGCCAACAATAACCTGGTGGAGCTTCTGGAATCCGAGGGAGCCGAGGCTGTGATGCCTGACCTGATGGATTTCCTGCTGTACTGCTTCTACAACACCAACTTCAAGGCTGCAAACCTGGGCTTCAAAAAGTCCACCGCCCGTCTCTGTAATATGGGAATCTCCTTACTGGAGCATTTCCGCAAAACGGCCCGCGAAGAGCTCAATGCCAGCCGCCACTTCCTGCCTCAGGCAAGGATCGAAAACCTGGCAGACCTGGCAAAGCCCTTTGTTTCTCTCGGAAACCAGACCGGCGAGGGCTGGTTCCTCACCGGAGAAATGCTGGAGCTGATCCACACCGGCACCAACAATATTGTCTGCACCCAGCCTTTCGGCTGCCTGCCCAACCATGTGGTCGGCAAAGGTGTTATCAAGGAGCTGCGCCGCCAGTACCCCGGCTCTAACATTATCGCCGTGGACTATGACCCCGGTGCCAGCGAAGTAAACCAGTTAAACCGAATCAAACTGATGCTGGCCACCGCGCAGAAGAACCTGAAAGCGGAAGAATCGAAGAAATAGATTCTATTTCCATAAACAACCATAAAATAAGACGTCCGTGAGTGATATGCTCATGGACGTCTCGTTTTGTATACAGGAACTTCTGAAGAAGATCCTAGTTCCCTATATTGTCATCCTGCGTCTTAACGCAGACATGTTTAGCCATGATTCTTCACACCCTCTCCGTGCATCCTTACTTTCCCGGCCTTTCCAGCTTCTGTATTTCAATCTCGTCAGACAAATAGCTCTCTACCGTTGTTTTTGCTGCTCCCGGGATCGATTTCTCACAGCTTTCTCCAATCAGAACATCTCCATACCTTGCCTGGATAATAAAACTATCGTCATTAAGAAAGGCCCGTATTTTTTCAAATTCATCCATTTGATTCCATCGATATAAACCGCCGGTTTCGTAAGTTCCCAACGATACTGTTTTAATCGCATTGTCCCAGTAATCAAGCCAAAATTCTTCTTCCTGTTCCAGATCTCTCCGTTCGAGAATCTTTGTTTCCCCTGTTTTCAGATTTTTCTCACAAAGAATTTCCTCTTTCGGATCTTCCTGATACTGGATATAAACCAGAAGCTCCTCCGACAGCATCGCCTGCATCTGATAAAGATTTTCTGCTTCCAGCCTTTTCGCTCCTGTCTCCGGATCAATCACATACAGTGCCCGCTCCCGGCGATCAACGTAATACAGATGATCCTGATATTGTCCTATCAGTCTGTCATTGGGAATTTCCTGTTTTACGGCTTCTGTCAGCTCCCTGATTTCTCCGGATTCCAGATTTACCTCTAAAAGCTGGGTTGTCACTGCGGTTAAATATCCTTCTTCATCAAGTGTATCATCATTTGGAATTGCATATAATTTATGGTTCATGGCAATCATCGGACTTACCGTAATGTTATGCCCGAAATTTCCAATCTTTCTTTCATTTTTTCCATCCATATCTGCGGAGTACAAATCATGATTTTCCCCACAGTCATAGTACAACCTTCCATCATGATACAAAATCCAGTTTGCTCTTCCTCCGATTGAAACAGCGGCACATGCGGTTGTTTCATGCTTACAGGACGGTTCTGCACAAAGCGGAACATACTGATCTGTGGCCGCATCATAAAACATAACAATCCCACTGTTATCTAAAACAAGGACTCCCTCTTCTCCCGTACAATAGTTTCTCTGACATACAACGATTTTTCCCTCCATGACACCACGATTTCCCGATTCTGTTTTTGAACCGCAGCCCGCCAGAATTCCAATAATCAGAACAATTCCAATTAAAAGACTGATTTTTTTATTCTCCATGCCCTCACTTCCCCTCCAGCTGCCGGTTCATCTCGTCCAGTATCTTCTGGATCCCGGCCTTCTCCAGTTCCATTTTTATTTCCTGCCTTTTTTCCTCTGTATAGCCATTTCCGAAAAGAACCGGTGTATACTTGTCATATACATTCATAACCTGCTGTAATTCACTTTCCATATTACTCAAATCCAGACGTTTTCCTGCCATCTTTGTTACCGGAAGCGTTTCATAAATATTTCTCAGTTCCTCTTCCCGATTCTCCGAATCCACGCCTGACGGCGTAAGAATCAGATTATTGCCAAACCATTGACGGTTCGTAAACGGTACCTGACCATAATCATACGGTTCTGCTTTCCCGGATCCCTTTTGATAATCCACCTGCTCTTTCCCATATGCCAGCGCATCTGATAATTCCCGGTCTGTATAAACAGCTGAAAGAAACTCCGCGGCTTCTGTTTTATGCCTGCTTCCTGCCGCAATGCCGGTTACATATCCCCATCGGCTGAATACATTATCTCCCTCCGAACAGGCCACCGCTTTCAGAGGGATCTCCGCTCCGCTGCAACAGCCTTGTTTTACCCGTAATTCCGCTGACTCTGCGCTGTAGCTGTATTCCCTTATCAGCAAAAACTGCCCTTTTTCATAAAAATCTTCAGATTCCCCGACGCTTATACACTCTTCCTGAAACAGCTTCGACAGCATCTCCATATTCTTTTGAACCTCTGGAATATCCAGAGTATTGACTGCCCGCGGTGATTCTCCTCTTGTGTCTATGGAAATCAAACTGCATACGGTATCCTCATATCCAGGTACGCGAAACGGTCTCCAGGTTTCTGTTGCCCGAAACGCTTTCTCACCATTTTCTGTCTCTTTCTCCTTAATGAATTGAATCAGATCACAGATGTTTTCCATTTCCATATGATCTTCCACCGTGATGTCATACTTATCTAAATACTTTTCATTAAACACATAGTACTGTTTAAAATTTTCCCAGGTGTTCAGCAATCCGTAAACCGTTCCGTTCACACGCATCACATTCCAGATCCTCTCCGGATAGATTTCCGAAAATTCCTGATCACTTTCCAGATAAGAATCCAATGGCTCCAATAATCCGCTTCTGACTGCCTCTTCATAAAAATCCATATATCCAACAAGCGATGGCATACCAATCAGATCCATTGTTTCCTGTCCGGCTTTATCAAAATAAAATCTCATATATGCTTCATAATCAAACAGTTCCGTTCCGAAATCAGTTCCCAGTGATGACACATTATAAACATTTATTCGATACGCCAGTCCCTTTTTCTTCAATAATTCATTCACATTTTCCTGCCATTCCTCCGGCTGTTCACAGTCATACACACACCAGGTAAGCTCTGTCGTCTCTTTTCCGCAGGATGTCAGGCCAAAAAGATTTATCCCGGTTAAAACACATATTATAAAAAACCGTTTTATTCCTCTCATTTTTCACCTTCTCTACATTTATTAATCGATTTCTATATTGTATCCTGAAAGGCTTGGAATCGTAACCATTAACGTACCTTGACAGTTCCAAAATAATTTGATTAAATCCCACAGGGATATTTTACCCATTTTTGAGAATGACTCTTGTTTACAAGGGAACTGATACAAGGTTTTGCAGCATTGAGCATTTTTATATGCTCATAAATAATTCAGGTTCAGTATTCAAATTTTATTCTAGAAAAAAATAATTCAGCATCAGCTCATAATTCTTCTTTCCTGAAATAAAATCATCGACCGAAATCTTGTACCAGCCCTTTCCGTCTTCTTTCGTTTCATAAAAACCGCCTATCATCTCCCTGTTCTCTTCCTCAAACAGGAATCGTGGCGTGAACAATTCTTGTTTTACAAACGAAAACAGCTCGGTCTTTTTTCCGCTTTCCGTCTCGTATAAATTCCAAACGCCCTGCTTATATTCGGTATTATCCCATTCTATGTAAAGATATCCTTTTTCTGTCAGAATTCCGGGTCCCCATAATCGATAGGAGGTTAAACACGTTTTCTCATTTGTTTCCAGATCATACAGCCAGTAATGTTTTTCGGCTTCCGGATTCTCCTGTTCCTTTACTCCATCATAAAATACAGCCTTTCCGTTTATCCAGCATGTATCCAGGCAGTCGGAATCAAAATCCATCGTTTCCAGCTCTTTCGTTTCCAGATCCAGACAGTAATAACCCCTTTCGACATCCGAATAATCTGTGCCTCCTCCATCCAGCATAAAGAACAGCTTCCCATCATAAATTTCTTTGATATACCAGACAGCAGTACTGTCCATGCCGCCCTCTGCCCGAAACATCGTTTCCCGTTTTCCGGTTTCTAAATCAACCATGGCAATTCCGCTGCTGCTTTTATAATCTCCGGATCCGGTTCCCTGGGATAAAAACTGCTGAAGCGGCATATAGATCTTTCCATTATACAGAAACATACCGTCCGGTACGGTACTTAATTCGGCCAGTTCCTTTTGGTTTTCTCCGTCCAGATCAGCGCTCATTAAAGATATTTTCCCGTTTTCCTCATTCAATTCTGTATAATATAATTGGTTGTCATACAGCAACGGATTACTTCCAAGCCTTGAAAAAATCCTGGAAAAACAGGTTTCTTCGGAATCATGCGTACAATTAGGCCTTGCACATAATGGATACGTTATTTTCTGAGAAATATCATAAAAATACAGCTTATCCACATTTCCGGAAAAAAGGATTCCTGTTTCCGACTGCGATTCGATCCCATTTGTATGTACTGCCTTCCGATGTGCTTCCTCTGTTCCGTTTTTTCCGCAGCCTGCAAGGCAAAAAAGTGCAATCAGGAAACAACTCCATCGTTTTCTCATCGCCATGATCCCTCACACCCTCTCCGTGCATCCTTACTTTCCGGGCCTTTCCAGCTTCTGTATTTCAATCTCGTCAGACAAATAACTTTCTTATCACTATGGACTTATGTTTTCATAACCATTTTAAAATACCATTGGAATTATATTTTCTTTAACCCTGTGACTTTACACTGAATTATTCTAATTAAACCATATACGAAACAAATCACTTCCTAACTAAGTATCCACCATATTTGAAAAAAATAATCCCATATATATTTAAAATCAAATACTGCCACACATCCAACACTCATTATTGTAAAAAAACTTGAATTAAAAAATATCCTCCAAATTGTATAATGGTGACTTTTTCCCATATAATTGACTTCATAACCACCAAAAGGCCAATAATATAACCACTTCCAACTATCGCACATATTATACTACCTAGTTTCTGTCCTAAAATACGATATTTCGTTAATATTTCACTTCCAGATGCCAATTCAAATCCTATTTTCTTATTTGTTAAATAAATAATTATAGAATAAATTAATAAAACACATGCCAAAAACAAATCCAAGAAATATATTCTTTTTTTTACTCTATTCATATAAATCCTCCCCTTTCTAACGGAGGCGAACAACTCATAAAATTGTTCGTCTCCATTTATTTCAATTACATCATCTCTAGTTTACTTGAGATTTGTAATAAGTGCAAAAATATCATTTGCCTTTTCTTTCTTTATTTCAAATCCGGCTGTACCAATTGGAATTCTCTGCTTATCTATCGCCTCTCACTTACGATCTTTTTACTGCCTCTTTTGCTGGTATTGTATCTTCTTTTTAAACAATCCGCGCAATTAAATTATTATTTTTATAGTATTTTTATGGATAAATAAATCCTGTCGTGTTTCTCCGGCAGGATTTTGTAATCCTTTTATTTTGTCTTTCTTATATATCAACACTACCAAAGTATTCATACTTTGTCAACCAGTATTTGTGCAACTTTTTCATCATTACCAAATCAAACAACTGTCATCCAAACCTCACAGCTTCGGCAGCCGTTTTACCGCCTCTGCCCCGGCGGCTCCCACGGCCAGTCCGGCGGCGCTGCCGGAAACCAGCAGAACGGGAAGATAGGAAAAGACCGCAGTGTTTCCCAGGGCAAAGGCCGCCGCCGCGATCTGCCCGAGGTTGTGCATAACGCCTCCGGCGAGGCTGACTCCCAAAATTCCGATCTTTCCGGTTTTTTTTAATAGAATCATAACCAGAAGGCTTAAGCTGCATCCAGTGAGGCTGTAAAGCATCATATTGGGATTTCCGAAGGTCAGCCCCGTAAGGAGCACGCGGATCACCGATACAAAAACAGCGCTCAGATTCCCCATCTGGTACAGGGCGACCACCACCACCACGTTCGCCAGCCCCAGCTTGATTCCGGGGACGGGAACGGGAATCACAAGAACGCTTTCTATGTAGCTGAAGATAAACGCCAGGGCGATCAAAAGCCCGTAACGCGCGATCTTTGAGGTTCTCATGGTGTCTCCTTTCCCGGCAGATCCGACGGTTACTGTGCAACCGCATCCACACTGCCGTGCTCGCCGCCCTCGATGGTGACGGTTAATTTGTGGGGCAGGCAGATGATACTTTCTCCCTGATAGGAAATGGCTTTCTGGTTGACGCAGAGCCTGTCGGGGCAGTCTGCCTCTGTGACCTTTGCTTTTCCGTCCTGAATTACCAGGAGATTTGTTCCGCGTCCCGTGTCGATCAGCTCCGATCGGGGTTCGGAAAGGGCGTAGCGTGCCGTTTCGGTTCCGTCCACCGTCACCACCACCTCTGCCCCGGGCTTTCTGGTAAGCCTCATAAACAGCCAGAGGCCGACAGCCAGGACAAGGATCCCGGCGGCCAGCCAGAGTGTATATCGTTTCTTCATCTCATTCTCTCGATTCCAGTATGACAGTCCCGTATTACAATACGGTCATTACCATGTAGATGATGCCCATGGTCAGGAAGTGGACCGGAAGCCTCTTCATATACGGCAGCGGAGATGAATACAGAAGCCTCTGACGCACTGCCATAAAGGCCACCAGCGCCAGAACTGTTCCAGCCAGTCCGCCGATGATCTCCGGAACTCCGCCCAGAACAAACGGCGAATAAAGCACCGTCATGGGAACCAGGGTCCAGAGGCTTTCATCAGAATCGCTGCACTTTAAGATCCGGTTTGTGAGGCCAAGGCCAAGACCAGCCAGAATAAAACCAAATGCCGGTTTTAAATAAGCACCGGACACAGCCGCACCGTCTGTGATCAGGGAACCGAACAGGGTTCCGCTTCCGAGAAGCTCCCGGAAATACGCTGCCAGCATGAGCATTCCGTATGCAACTGCCCCCTGAAGCACCAGATTATTGACCGATTCATTTCCTCCCATGAGGAATACATAACGAACCACAAAAAGGGCAAGAACCGCAATGCCGATAATGGTCATGGTGTCCAGCTGTACACCTACATACAGAAAGGAACCGACAATCGCCGCTGCGGTAAGAAAGCCACTGAGGATTGAATTCGTCCACTGGCCGCCGCTGACGGGAACGCTTCGCAGGACACAGCCCACACAGGATGCTGCCAGAAGCATGATCCCGACGATGACCGCCTGCTGCATGGAGGCGGTAAACATGATGAATGCCACCGCAAAAGGTTCCACAGGATATTTTGCTTTCATTCTGATCCCTCCCGTCTATTTCGAAGCCTGTTCCATGGCGTCTTTCACCGCCGCCATGATACCCTTGGAGGACATGGTCGCGCCGCTGACTGCGTCCACATTATAGGTCTGTGCGTCAACGATCTCCTGGGGGATCTGTTCCATGGCCGGTTCACAGATTCCGGCACTCTCGCTGTGTTCTACGACTTCCACCGATTCGATGGCCGTATCGGAAAAGGTTACTTTCACTTTGATTTCACCGTTGTTGCCCTGTCCGGTTCCGGTGTACTCACCGGCATTGTAGCCATTGGCTCCGGGTACGGTCTGAGAGGAACCGCCTCCAGCCAGAAGCTTCGTCTCCAGAACAACAAAAAATGCAATGAACAGCACGACAACCAGTGTCGCCACACCACGGTATTTATTTTCTGTTTCCATAATTATTCCTCCGTTTTCTTCTTAGGCGCCACACCGTAGATATGGGGCTTGATGAACAGCTCAATGAAGTACGACAGGATATTCACTGTCAGGATCGCAAAGCATACACCCTCAGGATAGGTCGGGCTGAAGATCCGGATCAGCGCCGTCAGAAGTCCGGCGATGATTCCAAACAGGACCTTTGCACGGGAAGAGCTCAGGGTATAGTCGGTCAGCATATAGCAGCCGCCCAGGATCAGTCCGCCTCCGAAGAGAGACACCAGAGGATTCATACCGGCGATAGATGTAACCGCCACGGTCACTGCCAGGTAAACCACGGTGATGATCCAGTCCAGATCCTTTCGGACTGCCAGGAAGACAAAGCCCAGTAACAGAAGCAGGGCACTCGTCTCACCTAACGCACCGGGAATCCGTCCCAGAAACATATCAAAAACAGAATAAGTAACCGCCTCTCCGTGTTTGGCCATGGTAAGCACCGTTGCCGAGGAAACCGCATCCGGGCCGGGAGCCACATAGCTCATGAGCTTGGAGGGATACACCACCATGACAAACAGACGGCCCATCAGAGCCGGATTGGCAAAATTGCTTCCGATCCCTCCGAAGCACTGCTTTACAACGATGATTGCAAAGGCAGAGGCCAGGATCGCCACCCATACCGGAGTATTGGATGATAAATTGAATGCCAGGAGCATACCGGTGACTACCGCACTGTAATCCATACGGACCGGCAGATGGTTAAGCTTCTCCCAGAGTGCTTCGCATGCCACACAGGTTGCCACACAGGCGAGTGTCAGGAAAAAGGCTCCGACACCGAAGAAGTATACGGCTCCGATGAATGCCGGAACCAGCGCCAGGCAGACATCTTTCATGATCCGTTCCGTGGTTTTCGGGGTCCGGATATGCGGATTCAGATATGTTTTTTCCATCATTTCTTCCCCCTTTCCCGAATCATGGCACGCACATCATTTCGCGCTTTTACGGTATTCTGGCAGAGATTGCGCTTTGCCGGACATACATAGGAGCAGCAGCCACAGCCGATGCATTCCGTTGCATACAGCTTTTCGCACCGTTCTGTATCTCCGTTCCGGACTGCGAAATCGATCTTCCAGGGCGTCAGTCCTGCCGGGCAGGCCTTAATACAGGAACCGCAGCGGATACAGGGCGTTTCCTCCACTCCGTCATTTTTCAGAAGTAAAAGACCGCCGCTCACCTTGGTCACAGACTGGGGCAGCTCCTTGCATTTGATCTGATGGCCGATACAGCCGCCGGTCATGGGGCCGCCCAGGATCACCTTATTGTCAAGCTCCGACGGGCCGCCGCATTTCTGAAGCAGCTCTCTGAGCGGTGTTCCAAGCGGAACCAGGAAGTTTCCGGGTTTTTTCACCAGGCCGGTCACGGTGATGCAGCGGGTAATACTGGGTTCTTTTCCGAACACGGCATCCCCCATGGCCTTTGCCGTCTGAACATTGGAAACGATCACGCCTGCGTCCGCCGGAAGCCCTCCGGCAACCAGTTCTTTTCCTGTGGCTGCCTCAATGAGCTGGCGCTCGCCGCCCTGCGGATATTTTGTCGGAAATACCAGAACCTCGATGGGAACCTGTTTGTCACCGATCAGCTTCTTTAAATGCTCCGCACAGTCTTTCTTATTATCCTCCGTACAGATCAGCGCTTTCTTCGCGCCGCCCGCCTTTACCAGTGCATGGACACCGTTTAAGATCTCCATGCCATGCTCCAGCATCATGCGGTAATCGCACGTTAAATAGCTTTCGCACTCGCAGGCATTTACCAGGATATATTCAATGGGCTTATCAGTCTTATACTTCACATGAGCGGGAAAGCCGGCTCCGCCCATACCGGTGATCCCGGCGTCTTCCATGATTCCGATGAGATCCTCTTTGGAATACGCATCCAGAGACATCCATTCCTTTTTATAAGGAAGCTCCGGAACAGCCGGCTGCTTTTCGTCCGGCTTGATGATCAGGACCGGTACCTCCATGGGACCCTTCTGCTCTGTGCGGATCCCGGTTACAGTACCGCTTACACTGGCATGAAGCTTCACTGCTGTGAAATTCTTCGGCTGCCCCACAAGCTGGCCCCGCTCCACATGATCTCCCACCGCCACAAGCGGCTCACAGAGACTGGCACCGGACTGGGACATCGAAAGCTCGATGACCTCCGGAATAAAGGAAACAATCGGCTTACTCTTACTGAGTGCCTTATCTGAGCCGTCCGTGGGATGGACGCCGCCCGGAAACTTTTGTTCCTTGCTTCTCATTCTTTCCTCCTTGCCTATAAACTCTCCGTTTTCCTGTCCGGAAAAATATGCTATACTGATCTCAGACTGCATATAGGAGGTTTATATGATAAATAATCGGATTACCCTTCGCCGGCTGATCCTGCTTTCTGCACTGATGCTGGTCTGCACCTGCATTTTCAGTGCCTGCGGCCGGAACCGGCAAAGCTCTGTATCAAAAACGACATTTTTATTAAATACTCAGGTCACCGTCACCCTTTACGGGACCGATGACGAGTCCATCATCGAGGACTGTTTTTCGTTATGTAAATCTTATGAGGATCTGTTCAGCCGTACCGAGGAAGGCAGCGAACTGTATCGGATCAATCACAGGGAAACGGACGAACTGTCGGACGACACGTTATCGCTGATCCGTACCGGTCTTTCCTACAGTGAACGCTCCGGCGGCGCCTTTGACTTAACCATCGGCTCCTGCTCCTCCCTCTGGGATTTTACCTCGGAAACGCCTATGGTCCCCGATCCGTCCGCTCTTGCAGAGGCCTTGACCCATGTAGGATTTCAGAAGGTTTCCCTTGACGGAAACCGGATCTCCTTTTCCGATAACGGAACGATCCTGGATCTCGGTGCCATTGCCAAGGGCTATATTGCCGACCGCCTGAAGGACTTTTTGCTGGAACAGGGCGTTACAAGCGCCACCATCAGTCTCGGTGGAAATATCCTCTGTGTCGGTGCAAAGCCGGACGGCTCTGCCTTTAAGATCGGGATCCAGAAGCCCTTTGATGAACAGGGGCAGCCGCTCCTGATCGCAGAAGTAAACGACTGGTCCGTCGTCACCTCCGGTGTCTATGAGCGGTGCTTTGAACAGGACGGCGTGTTTTATCACCATATCCTGGATCCGTCCACCGGCTATCCCTGCGATAACGGGCTTCTCTCTGTGACGATCCTGAGTCCGGCCTCCGTGGACGGAGATGCCTTAAGCACCACCTGCTTTTCGCTGGGCCTCGACCGGGGCATGGCGCTGATCGACAGTCTAGAAAACACCTATGCCGTGTTCATCACCGACGATTATGAAATTCATTATTCTGCCGGTCTTACTGATGCCATTTCCATCACAGAAGCAGCTGCCCAATGACCTTATCCTCAAAAATCCCTTTTCGGGATTTCCCTGCGCTTCTTACACGATTGCCTTCATCGGGCACTTCTCCGCACAGGTTCCGCAGCCCGTACACTTCGTTTCGTCGATCCGTGCTACGCCGCTCTCCAGAGAGATGGCTCCTGCCAGACAGTTCTTCGCACAGACACCGCAGCCGATACATGCATAACGGCAGACCTCTTTTGCTGCCTTTCCTTTATCCAGGTTTGAGCAGGCCACCATATGACCTGCCAGCTTGGGAACCATGGCAATAACATGGCGGGGACACTTCTCGGCACACTGTCCGCAGCCCACACACTTCTCATCATCCACAGTCGCCAGACTGTCTTCCACATGGATCGCACCAAACTTACATGCCTTCTCGCAGAGACCGCAGCCGATGCAGCCGTACTTACAGATCTTCCGCCCCTTTTCATTCAGGGTCGCATGGACCAGATCGCCCTTGCACTGTACAAAGGCCTTCCGCTGTTCTGCTGCTTTGACCTCGACACCAAGCACTTTTCCGATGGCTTCTGCCGCTGCAGCACCGCCTACGGGACAGGCATTGGGCTTCGCCTCACCGGTGAAGATCGCATGCGCCAGTGCATCGCACCCGGCATATCCGCAGCCGCCGCAGTTATTTCCAGGCAGGCACTTTCGAATATTCTGTTCTTTTTCATCTACCGTGACGGCGAAGAATTTTCCGGCAATGCCAAGAAGAACGCCGATCACCAGTCCTGTGATCCCGACCACCAGAGTGGCCGCTATGATTCCACTCATATCCATATCTTCTTTCCTCCTTTAGAATTTCAGATCGCTGAAGCCCATAAAGGCGATGGACATGAGCGCTGCCGTGATCAGAACAATGGGTGCACCCTGCAGGTTCTCCGGAATATCATTGTCGGCAATTCTTTCACGGATTCCGGCAAGAATGATAATGGAGATGGTATAGCCGAGAGCTGTACCAAAGCCGCATACGACACTCTGTGCCATGTTGTACTTGTTCAGTACGTTTTTCAGTGCCACACCAAGCACCGCACAGTTGGTTGTGATCAGCGGAAGATAAACGCCCAGCGCCCGGTAAAGGGCCGGGATAAATTTTTTCAGGAACATTTCCACTACCTGAACCAGCGCTGCGATTACTAGGATAAAGACAATGGTCTGAAGATATTCCAGATGGAACCGCACCAGGATCTGATAGTATAACAGGTTTGCCACCGCCGAGGCAATGGTGATAACAAAGCATACGGCGCTTCCCATTCCGGCTGCCGTTCTTGTATTGGTAGATACACCAAGGAACGAACATAAGCCCAGGAACTGGCTCAGCACCACGTTATTGAGGAGCGCAGCCGAGATCGCAATAAAAATCAGTTCTTTGATCATGCCTTCTCCTCCTTTCCGTTTTCAGAGATACAGCCGTGGCATGCCATGCAGTTTCCGTTGCAGCCGGCCTTGGGCTTTCCTCGTTTATTGGTTGCCGATTTCAGTCCCAGCTTATTCTGGATGGCCGCCAGAGCCGCCACGACCAGGAATGCTCCGGGAGACTGTACCAGGATCCCGATGGGAGCAAACGTTGCGTTCGGACGGAGAATATTCACACCGAACATGGTTCCTGCACCGATCAGCTCTCTGCAGATACCGATCATTCCGAGTGCCACAGTAAAACCGAGCCCCATACCGATGCCGTCACACATGGACAGGAAAATCCCGTTCTTGGACGCAAAGGATTCCGCCCGTCCTAAAATGATACAGTTTACAACGATCAGAGGTATGTAAACACCGAGGGAATCATACAAGGTAGGCACATAGGCCTCCAGTAAAAATTCCACTACGGTTACAAACGTCGCAACCACTACGATATAGGCCGGCATACGTACACCGTCCGGAATGATTTTCCGAAGCGCCGAGATCATCATATTGGAAAGGATCAGAACCGCTGCGGTGGAAAGTCCCATGCCGATACCGTCAATGGCGGTCTTCGTAACTGCCAGGGTCGGACACATGCCAAGCGCCAGCACAAAGATGGGATTCTCTGTCACAATTCCCTTAAAAATCTGTTTTGAACCATCTTTCATTTTCATGTTTCTCACTCTCCTTTCGCACAGTATGCCGCGAATGCCATACCGCCGTTGGCCGCATTGACCACTGCGTTGGAAGTGATCGTTGCACCGGAGATCTGGTCAATATTATCATTTAATACAAATTCATCCGTTTTTGTCTGAAACTGATCCTTGAACTCCGGCTCATCTGCCAGGGCTCCCAGTTTTGCGGTCTCACTGCTGGTAAGGATATCAATTCCCATGGTCGTACCGTCTACAGCTTCGCCATATGCCATCGTGATCTCCCCCTGGGAGCCTGCGAAGTCGAGGGTCATTACATAGCCTAAAAATGTTCCGGAACCATCCACAGCCTTTAAGCACTCCGTCACAGTTACACCGGAGATCCCTGCCGCCTCCAGAATAGACTCGGAATCCTCCACATAGCCGTTGATGGCATCATCCTCCTCAAAGGACTGTGCCTCTGAAAACACGCTCTGATAGGCCTCTTTCTTTTCCCGCGCCTGGCGTTCCGCGATGGGTCCCTTCGTGATCTGGTAAGCCACACCGAGAAGCAGACCGGAGAGCAGTGTGATCACAAAAAGGATCAGCGCATTTTTCACGATTGTTTTTACACTCATCTCTACGCCTCCTTTTCTTCTACCGGCTGCACTTTCGGTGCAAAGAACTTATCGATCAGAGGTACCAGAAGATTACAGAAGATCACCGCATAGGAAACGCCCTCGGTATTGGTCCCGAGAAGCCGGTAAATACCGGTCACAACGCCCAGCAGCACGCCGTAGATCACCTTTCCGGCAATTCCGACCGGACTTGTTACACGGTCTGTTGCAAAGAAGAACGCGGCAAACAGAAGTCCGCCGCCCAGGAGCTGGCTGAGCAGATAATGAGGAGAGGTATTCCCCCCGAACAGACAGACAACTGCCGTGAACACAGCCAGATAAACCACAGGCGTGATCACCGAAATCTTTCTGGCCACAATAAGGAACAGTGCGCCGATCAGCAGCGCCAGAACAGACGCCTCACCGATACAGCCTGCCTTTGGATTATAAAGAAACATCTGCCACAGATCGGTCGTACCGCCGCTTCTCATGACGGACAGCGGCGTAGCCATGGACATTCCATCCACCACATATGTCGTCATCACATCTTTGAAACTGATCAGCAGGAAACAGCGTGAAACCAGAACCGGGTTGATAATGTGGGCGCCATAGCCGCCGAAGCAGTGCACCACAATCACCGTGGCGAAAATCCCGCCAAGGATCGGAACATACAAAGGAACCTCTGCCGGCAGACAAAGACCCAGCAGAAGTCCGGTCAGCAGCGCCGTTCCGTCCATGGTCGTAATTGAACGCTTCATGAGCCGTTCAAAAAAATATTCCGAAGCCACGGAAGCAATAATGGACGCCAGCAGTACACGGATCGCGCGGAAGCCGAACGCATAGCACCCGACGATCACAACAGGCAGCAGCGCAACACAGTAGTTTGCTGTAATAGCCCGCAGGCTTTCGGGGGTTCTGTAACGGGATTCCACAGCCGGTTTAAAAAAAGCCTTCACCGTTTAACACCTCTTTCTTTTGAATTTTCTGCATACGAATTGCTGTATACATTATACTTATTCCCATTATAGCATCGGGGGATTTTTTTTCAATAATTGTTACTAAATGAACAATATAAGTTTTTTTTTAACAATATCTAAAATTTTTATGAATTGGGTAGCTTTTTCGTTAAAATATAAACACAAGGACTGTCCCTGCTCATTCCGCAGACGGAATGTTTCCGCGCCAAAATAAAAGAAACTGTCCCCGCCTCCTCCACCCACACCGAAATATGTAATATTTTTGATGATCGCAACACAAAGCCAGAAACTGCTTTCCATCATGTGTTATCCCCGCCACATGACAGAAGCTGTTCCTGGCTTTTTATTTCGACTTATCTTTTCTTGATATTGTTACTGCTTCTCTTATGCCCGTTTCTTCTTTATTACAACAAAGGCTGCTGCCCCGGCACTTACCAGCAGTAAAAACAGCCACAGAGCCGGTACTGCATGATCGCTGGTATCCGGCGTTTTTCCGCCTGTCGCGGGCTGTGCCGCTGCCGGCTTTGTTCCTGTTCCGGGTTTTTCAGGATTGGTTCCACCGCCGGGAAGCTTTGCGATCAGAGTCGCTTCTTTCTTGATTTCCTTGACTGCCTGCGCATCTGCAAAATACTTTCCGCAGTCTCCGCAGTACCAGTATTCAATGTTGCCTTCCGTATCCTTGGTGGCTGCATTGGCATTGACATGCTTCAGCATACCGTGATTTGCGCTGTTCAGTTCTCCGTACTCTGCGCCGCAGATCTCGCACACGGCTTTCTTTGTGCAGGTCGCCGTTCCACCCTTATGGATGCACTTATAACCACACTCGCTGCATACACCGTCTTGCCACTCATGATCTTCTTCTGCGACTGCAGCCGCACCACAACAATTATATTTCTTCTCATGCTTGGTCTCGGTCGTTGTCCACACAGCTTCACCGGTATGGTTTGCTGCATCCAAATCTCCATAGGCAGTTCCGCATACACCACATTCTGCCTGTTTCGTGCAGGTTGCCGTTCCGCCGGAGTGGCTGTCACATTCTACGGTTCCGCCATCCGCTGCAAAAGTGCCTGCAACGGTGACCGTTCCATGGTTTACAAAGGTAGTTCCGCTTCCCACCTTTAAGGAAGTTCCCTCCGGGATCAGAAGCTCCATATCAGAAGCTACCTCTGCATCACCCGGAAGCAGGGCATCTCCGATCACCTTACCGGATTTTCCGTTGAACAGCACGCTGTTCGCAATGCTGTCAGAGCCTTCGGTGAATGCCTCCTTTCCGATTTTTTCTCATTCTGTCAATAAGCTCACGTGAAACATACAAAAAAGCGTACAAATTGCACAAAAATACTCCCACGGCTCCACCCATGTCCGGCACAGGCAACTTTGATATGTGCCAGTGACGGATATGGGTGGAACCGCGGGAGCTTTTATTTGAATTTATTGCTGTCCGAGCACCTCCAGTGCTTTCTCCAGCTGACTGTCGGTCTCGCCGCTTTCGGCCTCTACCTCCACATCGGGCGTGATGCCGATGCCATGGATGCAGGTTCCGTTGGGTGTGTAGTAATTGGCAGAGGTGATCTTCATGGCAGTGCCATCCGTAAACGGAATGATGTTCTGGACGATTCCCTTTCCGAAGGTTGTGGTGCCGATGATGGTCGCCAGCCCGTCATCCTTCAGTGCGCCGGTAACGACCTCGGAGGCACTGGCGGAATTGCCGTTTACCAGGACTGCCATAGGGCCTTCGTACGCCACATCGGAATTGGCGCTGCTGACTACTTCTCTGTCATTTTTATCTCTGGTGGAAACGATGGTTCCCCCGGAGATAAAGTCATCGGCGATCTTCACTGCCTGATCCAATAATCCCCCGGGATTGTTCCTAAGATCCAGGATCAGGGACGTCATGCCTTGGCTCTTGAGGTCGGCAAGGGCTTCTGAAAACTGATCATAAGTCACGCTGTCAAACTCGGTTATCTGGATATAGCCGGTCTGGTTTTCCAGCAGCTTCCATTCCACCGTATCCATTTGAACAGAACGGCGCTCCACCTCCATGGTGATATAATCCTTAATGGAGGGACGGTATACCTCGATCTCCACCGTAGTTCCTTCTTTGCCGCGGATCTTGGAAACGATATTGTCGGAGTTCGTTTCTCCGGTAATATCGGTGCCGTCCACCTTGGAAAGCACATCATCTGCTGCCATGCCGGCTTCTTCTGCGCCGGAGCCCCGGAACACCCGGAGTACCGTACAAAGTCCGGTCGCAGGATCCTGGCTGAACTGGATTCCGATTCCCACATAGGCACCGCTGGTGGATTCCATCAGCTTCTTGTATTCCTCTGCCGTATAATAAACCGTATAGGGATCTCCCAGACTGGAAACATACCCCTTATAAATCCCGTCCTTCATGGCCTCTTCATCCATGTCATATAAAAACGTCTGGTTGAGCTGTCCCTGTAAAATATTCAGCTTGCTTTCGATTTCCTGATAGTCAAGCCCGGCATTTTCTTCCGTCTGGCCGTTGGACCCTGTCCTTGATGCCGACAGAAATGTCGTGATTCCCCAGATGGAAACGGCGGCAATCACAAGACTCACAACAACGCCTGCCAGCACACCTTTCCAGAAATGATTCCCCTGCTGTTCCATGAATCCTCCTTTTCATGGTCTCCTGTTATCCAGGAGGCCCGGTTCTTTTTCTCTTCTGTCCCGGCCTTTTATGGCGGTGATACATAATTCAACGGGTTCTGTGAATATTTGGAGCTGCTGAATCCGCCGACCCGCACTTCGAAATGAAGATGGGCTCCGGTGGACCATCCCGTACTTCCCACAAGACCGATGGTCTGTCCGCGGCTCACGCTCTGTCCCTCCGAAACAAGCAGCTTCTTACAGTGCATGTATACTGTATAAGTACTGTTTCCATGATAAAGAATTATCCAGTTGCCTGCCGAAGTACTGGTTCTGGCAATGACAACCGTTCCCGATTCCGCTGCCACAATATCTGCTCCCGCCAGCGCACCGGACGGTTTTGCAATGTCAATTCCGTGATGATTGCTGAGTGTTCCGTTTGCTTCTCCGGTCAGCGGATCATCCCGGCCGCCGTAACCGGATGAAATCCGGGAACAGGACGGAACCGGCCATAAAAAGCTTCCCGATGTGGCTGCCTGGGTGGGCTTCACAGTCGGCGCGGCAGTTGTCGCCTTTGCTGTGGTGGCTGCCGCCGTTTCCTTTGTTGGCGCTCCGGTGGCTTTTTCCGTGACCTTTTCCGTCGGTCCTGCCGTCTCAGACGTTGTCTCCGCAGAAGCCGCTGTCATGGCTTCCCCGGAGCTTTCTGCTGCCCGTCTGGCTTCCTCGGCCTCCTTCTTTCGAATGGCCTCCTCCATATTCTGGAACTCTTCCAGCTCCTCTTTTAATGCCTCATCGTAATCCGCAAGCAGATCCGAATGATCGGCAATCTGGAGATTCAACGATGAAAGCTCTTCATTTTTGGCTTCCTGAAGGCTCGCCAGCGACTCCCGCTTGGCCTCTGCCCGGGCACTCATGGTTTCCAGATCGGCCTGTGCGGTCTGAAGCTGCTCCGACTTTTCGGCGATCAGGTCCTTTGTCTCCTGATACGCAGTCAGCATAGTTCTATCATATTCGGATATTTTGGAAATATACTCTGCCTGAGAAAGAAACTCGCTGAGGGAAGCGGAATCAAACATCATTTCCAGAAAATAGGTATCACCTTTTTCGTACATATACTTGATCCGCAGCTTCATGTCCTTATACTGGCCTGCTTCCGTTTCCCTGGCTGCCTTCAGCTCCGTTTCGGTCCGGGCGATGGCTTCTTCGGTATCTGCCATCTGCGCTTCCAGACTGCTGACACTGTCCTCCACCGAAGACAATTCTTCATTTAATGCCGTCAGATATTCTGCCGCATCGTTTTTTTTCTGTTCCAGCTCCGACAGCTTATCTGCCACCCGGTCCTTTTCCTCCTGAATGGCATCGATCTTATCCTGCTGATCCGCAAGCTCACCTGATGCCCGCACCATCGGCACCATGCCAAACACCAGTGCCGCGATCAGTCCCGCAGAGATCACCCGGCTGCGAAAGCTCTGGGACTTCCATCTGCAGGAATGCTTCGGTTCTGAGTTCTGTGGCTTCCGGCTGTTTTTTATTCTGACTCTCCGTTCTTCTGTCATGCTCCGGCCGTCCTTCCTATGCCCGCAGATGCTTCCTGATGGAAAATGCACTGCCGAACAGCCCAATTCCAAGCCCCAGTCCCAGAGCAACCGGAATCAGAACCTGGAAAACCGTTCCCACCGGAAGAAGGGTTAAAAGTCTGGACAGGATACTGAGCCTGCTTATGCAGAACCGCACGGCATAGCCGTAAGCATAATACACGATCAGCAGGGGAATTCCGGCTCCGATAAGACCGATGATGATACCCTCTACCACAAACGGTGCACGGATCAGAAAGTTGGTGGCGCCGATCATTCGCATGATCTTGATCTCATCCTTTCTTGCATTGATGGTGATGGCGATGGTATTGCTGATCAGGAATACCGCCACACCAAGAAGGATCAGAATAATGCCCATGGACACATAGCCCACCACATTGTTGATGCTGGCAAGGCCTGTGGCCGCCATCTCGGAATAATTCACCTTTCTGACACCGGTAATGGATTTTAGATAATCCACAAACTCCTTCTGGTTTCCGATATCTTTTAAATAAATCTCATAGGATGCGGAATTGGCCAGCGGATTGTCCTGGGCGAAGCCCTCTGCCAGCTCCGGCATATCTGCAAAATACTCCTGCTTATAGTTTTCCCATGCCTCCTCGGCCGAGATGTAATTCATACCGGCCACTTCCTGTCTGGCAGCGATCACATCTCCGATGGATTTAATTTCCTCTTCTGACAGTCCTTCATCAAAAAACACCGTGACGCCGACTGTATTCTCCATGGATTTTACCATATACTGAACGTTGACCACGATGGAATAAAACACGCAGAACAGGAAGATACAGGCTGCCATGGTGCCGATCGAGGCCAGGGTAAACAGCTTGTGCTTCCGGATACTGCCGAACCCCTGTCTGATGCAATACCAAAGTGTGCTAATCCTCATTGCCGTACCCGCTTTCCTTTCTGTCTGTCACGATCACCCCATGCTTCATGGTGATGACCCGCTTCTTCATCCTGTCCACGATCTCCTTACTGTGGGTCACAACGACTACGGTGGTTCCCATCTCATTGATCTCTTCCAAGAGCTTCATGATCTGCCAGGCGTTCCCCGGATCCATATTTCCGGTTGGCTCGTCTGCCAGAAGGATCTCCGGCCGGTTCACCAGGGCACGGGCAATCGCCACCCGCTGCTGTTCTCCGCCGGAAAGCTGGCTGGGCAGCGACTTATACTTGGAGGACAGTCCCACCATGGACAATACCTCCGGCACCCGCTTCTTGATCTCTCTTGTGGGAGTCACGACCACCCGCTGGGCAAATGCCACGTTTTCATAAACATTGCGGTCCTTTAAGAGGCGGAAATCCTGAAAAACAACGCCCAGGCGCCGTCTGTACCTGGGTATCATCTTCCGCTTCATCGATGTCAGTTCCGTGTCTCCGACGCGGATCGAGCCGGAGCTGGCCTCAATTTCTTTCAAAAGAAGGCGGATCAGTGTCGTTTTCCCTGATCCGCTGTTTCCGACGATAAAAACAAACTCACCCCGGTCAATCTTCAGGCTGATATCGCGGACCGCCTTTGTTTCGCGGTCCGTCGCTTTATCGTATGTCTTGTTCACATGTTCAAATTCAATCATAAAAAGCCTCAATTCCGGTAAACCTTTTGTGAACAGAAATTTCCTGTTCCACAGGGAAACACTCCAATGCGGCCTTCCGGCCGGTCAGAAATTTTCCTTAATTATCCAGTGTCTCGATATAGTTCATGTACTTGACAACCATCAGGGCGATCTTGAAGGTAATCGCATCCTCAAATACACGAAGATCCAGTCCGGTGCTCTTCTGCAGCTTATCCAGACGGTACACCAGCGTATTCCGGTGGATATAAAGCTGTCTGGATGTCTCCGATACGTTCAGGTTATTCTCAAAAAACTTATTGATGGTAACAAGCGTCTCCTCGTCCAGATCATCCGGCGATTTTCCGTCAAAAATCTCTTTGATGAACATCCGGCACAGTGAAACCGGAAGCTGATAGATCAGACGGCCGATGCCCAGGTTGTTGTATGCCACAATGTTCTTCTCGCTGAAGAAGATCTTTCCCACATCAAGAGCCATCTTCGCTTCCTTATAAGAACGGGATACCTCCTTGACCTCGCCCACAATGGTTCCGTAAGCGATATGGACGTTGGACATGGCCTCGGTGCTGAGCATATCGAGGATCATCTTCGCTACTTTTTCCATATCCTCGTAGCCCTCATTGGCCTTTAATTCTTTCACAAGAATGATGTTCTTCTCATCTACTGCCGTGATAAAATCCTTTGCCTTGGTGGAGAACATGCTCTTCACCGTCTCCAGCGCCGCCGTATCATTTTCGGTCTGAGTCTCGATGACAAAAACCACGCGCCGCACATTGATATCGATATGGAGCTTCTTGGCGCGGTTGTAAATATCCACCAGAAGCAGATTATCCAATAACAGGTTCTTGATAAAGTTATCCTTATCGAAGCGCTCCTTGTAGGCCACCAGCAGGTTCTGGATCTGGAACACCACCACCTTGCCTGCCATATAGGCATCATCCCCGGCTCCTCTTGCCAGAAGAACATACTCCAGCTGATGCTCATCAAACACCTTGAAGAACTGGTAGCCCTGGATCACCTGGCTGTCCGCCGGGCTCTCCACAAAGGCCAGAACGGAAAACTCATATTCCTCCGCATCAGGGAAGGTGGTGGCCAGTACCTTTCCCTCGGTATCACAGATACACAGCTCGATCCGCATAATTCCCTTCAGGCCATCAATTGTATTTTGCAAAATCTGATTTGAAATCATAATATCACCCCAATATTTTTTCGTTTTTCATGTACGAAATCACTAAAATCAGTTCTGTTTCGGTACACCCTCATTTATTTTAATGCAAAATGCGAAAAAAAAAAAGAGTTTTTTGGAGGTTTTTTGTATTGATTTCTGTCCAATTATGATACAAAGCCAAAAACAAGCACGAAACAAGCCGGTCATCTTCCCCCTTTCCGGTTATTTTCGGTCAAAAAAAGGGGGCTGCATCAGCAGTTCCCCCTCTGTTCGTTCTTGTTTTGTGGAAATTACCCAATGGAATTCCCCGTCTCCCGGTCAAAGAAATAAAAACGGGAATCCGGCGCCGGGATATTCTTCAACTCTTCGCCATCCTCCGGCTCTTCTGCCATATATCCCATGAACACCCGGCTTCCGATCGTTCCGGCCTGCTCCAGCCGTTCGATCCATTCCGGCGGTACATCGACACTGAACTCCTCGCCGATGGCTTCCACCGCTGTCTTTCCCTGATGAATCTCCACCTCGCTTACCATAAACCGGTCTCCGTTCATGTACTGTGCCACAAACCGGTTTTTCGGTTTCTTCAGAAGCTCCTCCACCGGCCCCTGCTGCTCGATCCGTCCACGGCGCATCACCACGGTCCGCGCCCCCAGCTTTACGGCTTCTTCAGCGCTTTCTGTCACATATAGCAATGTCGTTCCGGTTTCCTTATGAAGACTCTTCAGCCGCTCCCTTGCCATCTTTCTGGACGCTGTATCCAGGCTTCCCAGCGGATCCAGAAGAAGAAACGCCTCCGGTTTATGAACGCTGGCTCTCGCCATGGCAACATACTGCTTCTGAAGCGGATTTAATTCCCGCGGATAACAGGACAACAGCTGATCGACCTTATAGAGCTTTGCCGTTTCTTCCACCGCCCGGCGGATTTCCTCCTCCGGTGCCCCGTGAAGCTTCAGGGCAAACCCGATATTATCATAAACTGTCATTCCGGGATACAGGGTATAATGCTGGAAAATCATTCCCATATTCCGTTTTTTCGGATTTCCGTTTTCCACCAGTTCTCCGTTGATCCGAAGCTCTCCACTGCTTAACGGCTCCATGCCTGCGATCATACGAAGCACTGTCACCTTTCCGGAACCGGACGGTCCTGTCAGCACCAGAAATTCTCCATGGCTGATCTCCAGATCCAAATCCTTGATCGCCTCTTTCCCATTTGGGAATGTTTTTCTCACCTTCCGGAACGAAATTTCTGCCATCGTCAGCCTCCTTTTCTTCTGCTGGCGTCAGCCTCACCATTCTGCTCACAGGGAATCAGCCGACAAATCCATCATAGCTTATTGCGGCCTAAAAAACTATAAACGAATTAAACAAAAAGCTTTTTTGCCCTTTGGCAACTTTGTATACCGGCCTGTGGAACTGTTGGAGGAGTTCCCTGTTTTTTACCGTTTTCTGTCGTTTTTGCCGAAATTTCAGCTTTATTTCAAACAATCCGCAGCTTTTCGGCCTCCGGTTTCTGTCTGTACCTCTGCCGCCGCTTATCCTCTGCCGCCGCTTATCCTCTGCCGGTTTCCTTTTTAAGCCATTCCCGTTCCTGCTCATCCAGATACGGAGACAGTGTATCATAAACCCGCTCCTGATACGTCCTCAGACGCCTTACATCTTCGCTGCTCATATCTTCATCGCAGACTGCCGACTCGTCAATAGGTGCCAGGGTAAGGAACGAAAAGCCGAGGAACTGCCCATACTCTGTTTTTTCCCGTTTTTCACACAGAAGCAGATTCTCCGTCCGGATTCCGAAGGCTCCCGGTTCATAATAGCCCGGCTCATCAGAAGTCACCATGCCTGCCCGGAATACGGCGCTCTTTCCGCGCCACCGAAATGCATTGGGACCTTCATGAACATTGAGCAGGCAGCCGACACCATGACCGGTTCCGTGCCGGTAATCCAGCCCCAGCTTCCACAGCGGCTCTCTGGCAAGATAATCCAGATTGATTCCGGTGCAGCCCTCCAGGAATACGGCCTCCTGCAAAGCAAGCATGCCCTTCAGGACTGCCGTATACGTTTTTTTCTGCCATTCTGTCACCGGCCCAAGTGCCACCGTTCTTGTGACATCGGTGGTTCCCTCCAGATACTGGCCGCCACAGTCCAGCAGAAACAGTCCCTCCGGCCGAAGCTCCGTATCCGATGCTTCTGTCGCACTGTAATGAACCACCGCCCCGTTCTTTCCGTACGCAGCAATGGTCTCAAAGCTGGGACCGAAATAATGCTCCTGCTCCTGCCGGAGCTGCTCCAGCTTTTCCGAGGCGGAACGCTCTGTGATCCGCTCCGTTCCGATATGGGTCTTTAACCAGTATAAAAATTTTGTGAGGGCGATCCCGTCCTTTCGGTGAGCCTCCCGGATCCCCAGGATCTCTGCTTCGTTTTTGACGGCTTTCATGAGCACCGCCGGATCCGGCCTGCTCTGGATCTTCTCCGCCCCGGAAAGACAGGCTGCCAGTGCATCGCTGATCTGATCAAGATCTGCCAGCACGGTCTTATGCCCTGTGAGCTCCGGAAGCTCTGAAAAAACAGCCTCATAGGGCCGCAGCTCCACGCCGTCCCGGCGAAGTGCCGCCTCCAGTTCCCCGGAAAATGCCTGCTTCTTTCCATATAAAAGCACCTGGTCCTGATCCAGATACAGGTAGCTTAAAAACACCGGATTGCAGGGAATATCCGAGCCGCGCAGATTTAAGCTCCATGCCGTTTCATCCAGTGCGGAAACCACATGGCAGTCTGCTCCTGCTTCCTTTATGGCCTCCCGCAGTCTGGACAGCTTCTCCCTCCTTGTTCCTCCGGCAAGCGTTTCCGGCAGCTCGTACACCGGCTTCTTTGGCAGCGGCGGCCGATCCTTCCAGACCATTCCCGGAAGATCCCGGAAGATTACCTGCGCATGTCTGGCAGATGCCATGGCACGAAGCTCCGCTCCCATTCCCGCGCTGACCGTCACCCCGTCATAGGCAAGCGTTCCCCGGTCGGGAAGTCTTTCCCGGAGCTCTTTGAGCAGCTCCGGCACGCCCGGTTCTCCCATTTTATAGAGCGTGATTCCCGTTCCGAAAAGCTCTGTCTCCGCCTGAAGAAAATACCGGCCGTCTGTCCAGAGTCCTGCCCAGTCCTTTGTGACTGCCAGCGTCCCCGCCGAGCCGGTGAACCCGGAAAGATAGGCGCGCGCTTCATAATGTGCCCCCGGATATTCCGAGCCGTGGGCATCTGCTGTCGTCACCAGACAAAGATCGACCTGTTCCGTCTCCATCACATGACGCAGAGCCGCCAGACGGGACAGAGCCGGCTTCTCCCGGCTGCCGGTTTCGTTCTCCGCATCGGCTGCTGCTTTGACAATCTGATTAGTTTCCGGCATAATAAGCCTCCACAACCTCAAGGGTTTTCTGAATATCCTCGTCAGTGTGCATTGCCGACAGGAACACAGCCTCAAACTGAGACGGTGCCACATAAATGCCATGGTCCATCATATAGGCGAAATATCCGGCGAAAGCCTTCGTATCGGAGGTCTTCGCGCTCTCATAATCCACCACTTCCCGATCTGTAAAGAATATACAGGATAAGGATCCCACTCCGGTCACCTGGCAGGCTGCTCCATGGCGTTTTACGATATCGGAAAGTCCAGCCCGGAGCTGATCACCTTTCTTATTTAACTCGATGTAGATCTCCGGGTGATCCTTTAAAATATGGAGTCCGGCCAGTCCGGCTGCCATGGCAACGGGATTTCCGCTCAGAGTTCCGGCCTGGTACACGCTGCCCACCGGAGAAACCATCTCCATGATCTCCCTCCGTCCGCCGTAGGCACCCACCGGCATTCCGGCTCCGATGATCTTTCCGAAGGTGGTCAGATCCGGCTGTACGCCAAAATAGCCCTGCGCCCCGTCAAACTGAAGGCGGAAGCCTGTGATGACCTCATCAAAGATCAGCAGCGCGCCCTCCCTGGTGCATATGTCACGAAGTCCCTGAAGAAAGCCGTCCTTCGGCACCACCACACCCATATTGGCTGCCACCGGCTCCACGATCACCGCCGCAATCTGATTCGGATTTTCCGCAAACAGCTGTTTTACACGTTCCAGGTCATTGTAAACAGCCGTCATGGTGTCCTGGGCACAGCCCGCCGGAACACCGGCGCTGTCGGGAACGCCGCTGGTCATGACTCCGGAACCGGCCTTTACCAGCATGGCATCACAATGTCCGTGATAACATCCCGCAAACTTCACGATCTTGTTCCGTCCCGTATAGCCTCTTGCCACACGCAGAGCCGACATGACCGCCTCCGTTCCCGAATTGACCATACGGACCAGTTCGATGGACGGCACCGAGCTGCAGATCAGCTCCGCCATCTCCACCTCATCGGGACAGCCTGCGCCAAAGCTTAATCCCTTTTCTGCCGCGCGGACAGCTGCCTCCCGGATTGCCGGATGGTTCTGTCCGAGGATCATGGGGCCCCAGGAGCCGATATAGTCAATATACGTTTTTCCCTCCACATCGGTGATAAACTCCCGGTCTGCCGATGCGATGAACCTGGGATTTCCTCCCACCGCCTGATAGGCACGGACGGGGCTGTTGACACCGCCCGGAATCACCTTTTTCGCCCGTTCAAATAACTGCTCTGATCTGTCCATATTCCTTCCCGATCTTATCCGATCAGTCCCTCCTCCATATAATGTGCCAGTTCTTTTGCATAATAAGTCAATAATACGCCTGCGCCCGCCCGGTAAATGGATGTGGCTGTCTCACAGACGATCCGTTCTTCATCAATCCATCCGTTTTGAGCCGCCGCCTTGATCATGGCATACTCGCCGCTTACGCTGTAAGCCGCCACAGGAACCTGCACCTGCTCCCGCACCCGCGTAATCACATCCAGATAAGAAAGCGCCGGTTTCACCATAACAAGGTCAGCACCCTCCTCCACATCAAGAAGGGCCTCCTTGACGCCCTCCCGCACATTATGATAATCCATCTGATAGGTTTTCCGGTCGCCAAAGCTGGGAGCCGAATCCGCCGCCTCCCGGAACGGGCCGTAAAAAGCAGACGCATATTTCACCGCATAGGACATAATCGGTGTCTCCACATAGCCATTGTCATCCAGTGTTTTCCGGATCGCGGCCACGCGGCCGTCCATCATATCGGAAGGAGCCACCATGTCTGCCCCGGCCTGCACATGGGACAGCGCCGTTCTGGCAAGAAGCGGCAGGGTCGCGTCATTATCCACATCATGACCGCAGAGCGCTCCGCAATGTCCGTGGGATGTGTACTCACACATGCATACATCCGTGATATAATAAAGCTCCGGAACCTCCCGCTTTGCCACAGCCAGAGCTTTCTGAATGATCCCGTCCTCTGCCCATGCCGCACTTCCCAGCTCATCCTTGCGATCCGGGATTCCGAACAGCATGACCGCCGAAACACCGGCATCCTTCACTTCCTCCAGTGCTGCCGGAAGCAGGTCCGGACTGTAATGATACTGGCCCGGCATGGAAGGGATCTCCGACCTGATTCCTGTTCCTTCCACCACAAACATCGGATAGATCAGGGAAGCCTTGTCCATTCTGGTCTCCCGCATCATCCGCCGCACGATCTGATTCCCCCGCAGTCTCCGGGGACGTTTTACCATATCCATCTTCCTTCCTCCGTTCCTTTTTTCAGTGTTTCTGTCATGCTGTCAATCGTTGCCTGTTCCGATACCATCGTCCGGATTCCAAGCTTCTCCGCCTCGTTCCGGGTCTGTTCCCCGATGCAGAGGCCTGTGATTGTTTTCATGTCCAGCTCCGGGAACTGTGCCGCAAACCCGCGTACCGTAGATGCGCTGGTAAAGGTCACCAGATCTCCTGCCCCGGGTGCATTCACGGCTCCGGCCGCTGTGATTGTATCATAAAGAGCAATCGTCTCATATAGAATTTCCGCCTCGTCAAGGGGCTTCAAAAGGGTCTCTGTGCCAATTCCTGCCCGTGGGATCAATAAGCGTTCTCCCGGCTTCATGGCATCTGCCAACGCCTTTCCGAGGGCCTCCCCGGTATAAGTCTCCGGCTGAAGATCCGCCAGAATGCCATGGGTCCTCAGGGCCCTGGCTGTCGCCGGACCGATCACTGCAAATTTCACAGCTCCGAGACTTCGGATATCCCGTCCCAGCTCCAGCAGCCGGTCAAAGAAGCAGTCCACTCCCTCGGCACTGGTAAACGCGATCCAGGACGTCCCCTCCAGATGCTCTGCCATTTCCGTGATCTCCGGACTGCTCTTTATGGGAACGGTTTCAATAGCCGGAAGAGGAACCACCTCCGCCCCCAGTGCCGCCAGGCGATCGATCAGACGGCTGCTTCGTTTTTTCGGTCTGGTCACAAAGATCCGTTTTCCGGATAACGGCCGTTCCTCCGCCCAGAAAAACTGCTTCGACAGCGCACAGACTGCTCCCACCACAATCAGCGCCGGTGTGTTCAGTCCGGCCTGTTTTGTTTCCGCCTCCAGCGTTTCCAGATCCGCCGTCACCGACCGCTGAGCCGCCGTTGTTCCCTGCTCGATGACCGCCGCAGGCGTGCCGGGATCCATACCTGCTCTTATAAGTCCCCTACAGATATCTCCCAGAGCGCCAAGCCCCATGTAGAACACCAGCGTTCCCGAAAGCTTCGCCAGTGTCTCAAAATCGGGAAGCCCTTCACAGCCCCGTTTTTTGTGGGCCGTGATCAGATGAACCGACGAGCCGTAATCCCGGTGGGTCACCGGGATCCCCGCATAGGCCGTCACTGCCGATGCTGCCGTAACGCCGGGAACCACCTCAAAAGGAATTCCCATAGCTTCCAGACGCTCCAGCTCCTCGCCGCCCCGTCCGAACATAAAAGGATCGCCTCCCTTGAGCCGAACCACCTGTTTTCCCTCCATGGCCTTTTCGCAGAGGATCTGATTGATTTTCTCCTGTGGAACCGGGTGATGGCCAGCCTCCTTCCCCACAAAGATCCGTTCCGCATCTGCGGGGATCATGGCAAGAATTCCAGCTCCCACCAGCCGGTCATAGACCACCACCTGCGCCTGCTCCAGAACTGCCTTTCCCTTTAAGGTAAACAACCCCGGATCCGAAGGGCCTGCTCCCACCAGCCAGACCTTTGCACTCTTCGGCACATGATTCCGAAGCCGGTTTGCCAGCCGGATCCCGAGACGTTCTGCTTCACAGATAAGTCCACAGATGGTTCCTGTCTCAGCCGTCCGGTTCTCACCCTTCGTTTTGTCCGCTTCTTTCGATTCTTCCTGCTGTGCTTCTTCATAATACAGCCCACGCAGTGTCAGCCGGTCTCCGTGACACCGGGCATAAGCCGCAATGGGGGATGAGCAGCCGCCGTCCAGCGTCCGCACGAAGCTCCGCTCCGCCAGGGCACAGGCCTCCGCCTCCGGATCACGAATACAGTCCAGATATGTGTAATCCTCTCCGGCCCGTCCCTGAACCGCCAGGATTCCCTGTCCCGCCGCCGGGATCATCTCCTCCGGCTCCAGATATTCGCTGATCCGATCCCCCAGTCCCAGGCGGATCAGTCCAGCTGCCGCCAGAACGATGCCGTCATACTGTCCCTCGTCCAGCTTCCGAAGTCTGGTGAGGACATTTCCCCGAAGCAGAAGAAACTCCGCATTCGGATACCGCTTCTGTAACTGAAGCCGCCGTCTTGCACTGGAGGTTCCGATCCGAAGTTTTCTTCCCTGCTCCGGTTCCCCGTTCCTCCATACCAGCACATCTCTCGGCTCTCCCCGCTCCGCATAAGCCACAATCGGATAACCATCCGGCTGTTCCATCGGCATATCCTTTAGGCTGTGAACAGTCAGCTCCACAGTCCCGTCTTCCAGTGCCCGGTCCAGCTCCCGGACAAACAAGCCCTTTCCGCCGATCTGATCCAGAGGCTTATCCAGGATCTGATCCCCGGTGGTCTTCATGGTCACCAGTTCAAAGGAAAGCTCCGGGTGAGCTGCTTCCAGTTCCCGGATCAGAATCATGGTCTGTGCCACAGCCAGCTTACTTTCCCGGCTTCCGACCCGGATCACTCGTCTTTCTTCCAATTTATTTCATTCCTTTCCATCAACAACTGCACCGCCTCTGTTAGGGCTTTTGCCTTTTTATGGTCCCTGCCTCCGGCACAGACGCCAACAATCATTTCCTCTTTTCTGGCCAGCCCCGGAAAATAAAAATCACATTCTTCCTTCCGGTCTGCCGCATTGACCGGAATCCCCCGCTCCCGGCACCAGATCACGGCCTGATGATTCGCGTCCCGGTCGTCAGCCGCCGTTACCACAAGAAACGCTCCTTCAAGATCCCTGGCCTCCGCCTGTTTTTGCTTCCAGAAGATCTGTCCGTTCTCCGCCATCTCCCGAAGCGGTTCGGAAATCTCCGGTGCGATCACCGTTACCTCCGCGCCGTACTCTGCCATGGCACAGGCTCTCCTGGTCCCGATGGCCCCGCCGCCAATGACAATGACGCTTCGTCCTTCCAGTTCAATAAAAAGTGGAAATCTCATTTATAATTCCTCCGCTGACCGAAGCAGTCCCTCCAGCAACGGTTTCCATTCCTCCGGCTCCATGTTCTCCCGAATCCCGTAGCACAGCTTTGCCGTCACCTTGGCCGCCGTTTTTTCGATGGCCTGCTCCAGCTCCGCTCTGGTTTCTGCCTCAAGGCCCTGCTGCTTCAATTTCTTCCGCAGTCTGGCCGCGGTATCCGCCCCAGCCATAGACGCAATGGATTTTACTACCGGCACATACTCCCGAAAAGCATACCACTGCTCATATTCCCGCTCATACTTTTCCAGAATTTTGTCTGCCTCGGCGGTCTGCCGTTCATCGCCCTCCTGCTTCAGGCTACTGAAGCTGTCCATATCATACAGCCGCACCGGCAGTTCCTCCCGGATCCTCGGATCAAGATCCCGCGGGATTGCCAGATCCACCAGTACCAGTTCATGCTCCGGACAGGCTTCCTTCATAAGCTCCGCCGTCAGAGTATAATGGGGGCTTACGGTAGCACTCACTGCCAGATCTGTCTCCGGAAGCACCTCATACCGCCTGTCATAATCAATGACCCGGCAGCCCGCCGGAATCACCGCTTTCTTCTTTTTATACTGGCGCAGTGTCATGAAAACCTCTCCGCCAGCCTTCACCAGCTCCGCTGCCGCCAGCCGCCCAATCTCTCCGTTTCCAATGACCAGGCAACGCTTTTTGTCCACCTGGATTCCTTCCGTTTTCAGAAGACTCATCATGGCTGCTGCCACTGACCGGTCCACATTGGAAAACAGCACCCTGCTCTTTACTTTTTTTGCTCCGGTCACCGCCGTACGGAACAGAATTTCCAGTGCTGTATCCAGCGCCTGCTGCTCCCTGGCCATATCCACCGCCCGCTTAACCTGGCTGATGATCTGGTCATCACCGAAGATCTGAGAACGAATTCCGCAGCAAAGCTCCATCAGTCCGTGAACGGCCTCCATGCCCTCTGAAACCTGAAAATACTTCTTATATTCGGAATGAGACTGGCACTTTTCCGCACAGAGAAGAATCGCCGGATCCAGCTCATCAAAGGCTTCCGTCTCACCGCTGATCCAGTATTCTGTCCGATTACAGGTAGAAATGATCACACAGCCGGTCAGTCCAGGATTGGCTTTGGACGCCTGAAGCGCCCGCTCCACCGCCGAAGCCGTCATGGAAAACCGCTCCCGAACCTCCACCGGCGCTTTCCGGTAATCGATCCCTGCCATCTTTATCCTCACGTATAGTTCCTCTTTTCTTATACTCATACTTATACTCATACCAGTATATTCTCTTTTTCCAACATCATAGCACGTTCTGCTACGGTACACAAGATGCCTTTCGCACCACTCGCTCCCCCGCTCATATACTAATACTAACCTAATAATCCGAAAGGAGTTTCCTCTATGGATCGATATTACAGGCGCTGTGCCGACTGCCGGCGCATGAATCTCTCACAGTCTCCGGGGTGTGGCTGCGGCTCCTCCCAGAGCTCCGGCTGCTCCGGCTGTGGCTCTTCCCAAAGCTTCGGGCATCCCGGCTGCAGCTGCGGTTCTTCCCAGGCTTCTGAACGCTCCGGCTGCAGCTGCGGTTCTTCCCAGACTTCCGAACGTCCCGGCTGCAGCTGCGGTTCTTCCCTGGCTTCTGAACGCTCCGGCTGCAGCTGCGGTTCTTCCCAGACTTCCGAACGTCCCGGCTGCAACTGCGGTTCTTCCCTGGCTTCCGAACGCTCCGGCTGCAGCTGCGGGCAGGAATCGGCCGCTTCCTACAATATCTGCCGCCCCGGCTCCGCTCCCTCCGAGCAGAACGCCATGGTCGGCATAGGTTACGTTCCCTGGCAGCAATGGGAATGCACCTATCCCCTGGACCGGGCTCTGTTCTCCGGAACAATTTTCCCGTCCCTCGACAAACCATTTCTCATCGGGAGGTGTGCAGTCAGATCATGAATGAGCTTATGAACCAGATCCGCCAGTACGGCTTTGCCCTGGACGATACCCAGCTTTACCTGGATACCCACCCCGACTGCCAGAAGGGGCTTGCCTACTATGAACTCATGAAACAGAAACGTAATGAGGCTGTGAAAGCCTATGAATGTCAGTTCGGTCCCCTGACTGCCGATGCCGTAAAGGACGGCTCCTGGTCCTGGATCAAGGACCCCTGGCCCTGGGAAGGAGGCTGTTAAGTATGTGGAATTATGAAAAACGGTTACAGTACCCCGTCAACATCAAAACCCCCAACGCAAAGCTGGCCGGGGTGATCCTCAGTCAATACGGCGGCCCATATTCCGGTACCAGAGAATAATTCGAGAAGTGCCGAAAAAGCTAGGTTTTAAGCCATTTTTTACCCTCTGCTCACATAATCCTTACTTACCCATCCGATGTGAGTGCCTGCCACCGGATTGCTGATTCGGATATGGTAGTACCCGGACTGCTCTCCCATGACCGACACCATGTTGCCATCATATAACTTGGGATAGCTTGCCAGCCGGCTATAGCCCTTGCCGGGGCCTGTCCTTACGATCAGACCGACCGGATCCACGTCATGCACTCTGCCAGCCCACTCGGTGTAGCTCTGCGCCAGAGCTGGTGTCGAGGCGGGCTGTGATCTCTCAGTGATAGCAAGATAATGAGCGTTTACATAGCCCACGTTACCCTTGATCAACACCTTTGCCCAGCCGTTTGTGTACATCTCTACCACATCGACCTCATTACCCTCGGACAGCTCCGGCCATGCCGCCAACCTGTTGGCATCCGCGTTGGGAGCCGTCCGTACATTGAGATGATCGCCTGCGGCCAGGTTTGTCACTCTCGCATAGGCGTAAGGGCTGTACTGTTTGGTCGCAGTCGCAGCAGTACCCGTCTGTGCACCTGTATTCTGGCCGGAGAGCCGCGCTTTCACGTCTGCCCTAAACTTCTCCATGCTCTTACCAAACCGCCGGAAATACGGCTCAGGATCGCTGTGATCGGAGGCGATGCCCTTGTCGTGTGCTTCACAGTGCCCCAGAATCCGATCTACACTCAGTCCGTACTTTTTGCACAGCTCCGCATATTTGTTTACCGCGTTTTCCCAGACTTTGGCAAATTCTGAGGCTGTGGACAGCTCACACAGCTCGTAGCCGATGGCGTGGGCGTTGCCATATTTGTCCCCGATATGCCAGCAGACCATGGTCTCCGGAGCGAAATTGTAGACGCCGGTATCATCGATAAACCCGTGTGCAAATTTCTCTACTCCGGGCTTGTTCCAGCGAGTATACCAGCCGCCTCCAGCTCCGGACTGTGCCCGGATGATGGTCGGATAGACCGCAGGGCTGTGGACGATCAGGTATTCCACCTTTTTGATCTTTTTACCCTCTTTGTAACAGTCGTTGTTTGTACAATACAGATTCGGCATTGCTTAGTCCTCCTTGTGATCAATCAGATTTTTAAATGCCTGATGTAAACCGGTGCTTGCCAGCCCCGAAAACAGTCCACCCAGCAGGATCTGCGGCGTAATCCCCAGGTTGATCCATACGTTGAGCGCCACACCCAGAGCACCCATGATCAGCGGGATATACTTGTTGATCCCATCGGACGGGATCATGTGCTTGATAATGTAGCCGATGCACAGGCAAACCCCCACAATAATCGGTACTGCAAATTCCGTTAAAAATGTGATGTCCATCATGTTTTATCCTCCTCTACTCTACTTAAGATACTGTGCTGCCAGGATGATTGCCCCGGTGACAAGCGCCCCAGCAACCACTGATACAATAGTGGTCAAGATTGTTTTCTTGACATTTTTCCAGCTGTCCGCCGGTTCCTGCTCCAGAGCTTTCAGGCGTTCGCCCTGCTCCGCCTGCTCTTTGGCCATTCTATCCATACTGGTTGCCAGACGGTCCACCGACATGGCAAGACTCTGGATCGTCTTGGTCTGGTTCTCCAGGTTGCCGATCCGGACATTCTGTCGATGCTCTTCATCTTCGATCCGGTGAGCAAATTCTTCGTGTTCGCGGCGGGTAATATAGTCCTCCATTGGATTCCCTCCTTCCTGTGCGACGTCGCACGGTTATACCTTTTCCCACACCAGCCTCAGCGCCAAGGTTGCCGTTGTCGCCTGCGTTTTATCCAGGAACACATAGTAAACTTTTTCACTTCCGTTGTAGCCGAAATCCGTGATCCGCACATCGTTGTACTCGCGTCCGTAGTTGTAGATATTGGTGAGCACATATCCCGTCTTGTCCCCGACAAAAAGATAAGACTGTCCGATTCCCTTCATCGTGATACTTTCAATGATTCTCCGCCCGTCAAGATGTTCTTTTAATGACACCTCTTTCCCACTGCTGTCTTTGCTGTACCGTACCTGCTCCGCTGTCGTTTTGAACATGATCTGGTCAAAGTCCGTTCCGTTGTCCACCATATAGTCTGCTTTCTTTTCTGTCGCCATCTTTTATCCTCCTTTTGAGTTAATAAGTCTTGATCCAGCACCGGCCTGATACGTGACCGGACGGCTGAGTGCTCTGTGTGATCACCTGGGTGCCTGATGTGCTCGGGTCTGTCCAGGACGCTGTCCCATCAGCCGACCAGCCAAGGACCTGCCCGGATTTCCCTCCGGATGGGATGTGCTTGTTTCCGCTGGTTGTTGGATGGGTGTACTTGGTGTCCGGCGGGACTCTCCATGTCCCGTCGCTCCGGAGATACCTGGCGTCCGCTCCGGCGGCAGGCGCCGGGACAAAGCCGGCTGTTCCTGCTTCCGATGCAGATGCCCCGGTCATGGCGTCATGACCGTGATCCGACTTCGCCGCGCCGATCTCTGCCGGCGTCGGCTTGTCATTTTCGTGGTACACCCGCTTCCCGTTAAAGGTAAGCTCTTTCCCAAAGATCTTCATTTCTATCCTCCTATCCGGTCACAATGCACCGGTACGCGCCTGTCGCAGGTGCTGTGGCAAAGAGCAGCTTGACCTGTGTGGTGCTGATGATCTGGACATCACAGTATACCTTGTTGTACGGGCTTGCCGTCTCCCGGACCATGACCGTGACATCCTGCGTTCCCAGGCCGTGGGTGACTGTGATCTCCGTCGTACTTCCGTCTCCCACATTGACCGCATATTTCTTCGGCCGCGCATTCCAGGCGTTTTTTTCGGCGTCGCTTACAAACCGGTGCGTGGCATCCTGGGTGATCATACTGGCCTCATGAGTTGACGGATGGGTATAGACCACCGTCTCTGTGCCGTTGATCAGCACATTGCCGTTGGTGGAGGACTTGGCCGTCTTTGTTGCGTCCGTCCTGGCATGCGTGGACTGGCTGTGATCATAGGCGATCTTACCCCGGTCTCCGCGGTATGCGGTGGAGGAGGTCTCGCCCAGGGCGATGGTCTCCGATATGACCGCATAAGCTGTTCCGCTCCAGCGGTATGTTTTTCTGGAGGTTAAATCCACATAGATCTTCCCGGTCTCGCCTGCGATCTCCGTGGTCTTGCCGGAGTCGCTGTAAAACTTTCCGCCGGAAAGATAGCCTTCAATGACATCATCCACATAGGACGGGAGCTGGGAGGCGGGGACCTGTCCATTGGCGTCCAACTCTGCCAGACCGTTCTTGGCACCCTTAAGACTGGTGCTTAGTTTTCCGTTGAGGGCTGTCTTCACCGCTGTCGATACCGGCTTGTCCTTATCCGCCGTGTTATCCACATTGCCGAGTCCAACCTGTGACTTTGTCACCACGTGAGGGTTCGATCCGTCGCTAATATGGGCGGTCAACGCCCAGAGTGCCTCCATAGCCGAAGCAAAGACTTCTTTGCTCATAAGGCCGTCTGCCGATTCAGTTGCCAGCGGGATCGGATCCGTGCCTCCGGTCAGATGCTCCGAGGCGTGTGCCGCATAAGGATCCAGGTCCATGATCTGGACATATTCCGCCAGGACAACCGTTCCGGCCGCCAGTGCAGGAACCCTGAACTGCGTCGTAGACACCTCGGTCACAATATCGTTGCTCTGCCTTGCTCCGTTGATATAGACAGCCAGGAGCCCGGCACCTGTCCGGTAGGATCCCTTGGCCAGTGTAAAGGTCGTCTGGTTTTCCGCTGCCGTGAAACGCTCCGTCTTGACCACGTAGGTCTCCATGACATCACCGGCCGATAAGGTTCCGTCTGCTGTCACAGACAAGCCGGAGCCTACTTTAATGCCGCCAAGCCTGGTCTCTGTTGCGATCGGCGGGGTAAAGGTACTCGGTTTTCCGGTTACGTTCTCCCAGGCGATGGTGTCCTGCCCACCAACCTGCAGCCAGGTGTTTGCCGCATTGTCCAGCCAGATCTTCTTCGTATCCGTAGCAATATATAAAATCTTGCTTCCGGTTGCGGTTCCTTTGTCTGCATCCGTCCCGACCTTGATCTCACGCGGCGTAAAGCCCAGCTTCTCCACGATCTTTGCCTTGGTCAGTTCGTTTAAGATGGTGGCGGCGGACTTATTCTCCACATTCCCCAGGCCAAGATCTTTCTTGGTCGTTCCGTGGGGGTTCGTCCCGGATCCCGGATGCGTGTAGACCTTGGTCTCTGCTCCATTGATCTTGATATATCCGTTTGTTCCGGAGGCTTCTACTTTGGTCGCTCCCTCCGTGATCCCGTCCAGTTTCAGCTTCAATGCTGCAGTCAGGGTTTCGCCTGTATAGACATACAGGGCATTCCGCCATTCCGTCCCCGTCCAGACATACAGGGTTTTGTCCACTGTATTAAAGTACATCTGCCCGGGCACCGGTGATGCCGGTTCTTTGGCCAGGTTCTGGATCCGGACATTCTGCAATTCGTTTTTATTGAGATTCAGATTAATCAAAAAATCCATTTATCGATTCTCCTCTCAGTTCAGATGGGCGGTTCCCGCAAACGCCGCCATAAAAGTGACCTGTACCGTGTTCCGGTCCAGGTATTCCACATCTCCCATGACTACACTCCCCGCGCTGTCTGCTACCGTGACGGACGGATGCTTTCCAAGGTTATGCTGGATTGTCCAAACCTCCGCCGGCTGGAGCTGGGTATGGGTATAGGTGAGGTCGCCGCCTCCACCGCCTCCGGAGCTTGTTCCGGACGAGATTCCGCTGCTTGTGGATTCCGGAACGCCCATGGTCGGTACTGCCTCGTATCCGCTGGCATCCTGTGCTTCTTCTACTTCGGTGATCCGCTCTGTCAGCGTAAGTCCGGTGTCCTCATCGATCACCGTCACGATGTCGCCCAGATCCCAGCGGCGTTTGTACCACTCCGAGGTAACCGTCACTTCAAAATTTTCCTGCGGCGTAAGCTCCGACAGTTTTGTCCGTCCGCGGTCCTGCAGTCCGGCAGCACCCTCTACGTCCCTGGCATCCACAAAGATCTCCCGGCGTCCGGTTCCGGTGTTCCCGGCTCCCTCCACATAGATCGTTCTTGCCGCTCCCTCGCCATGCCCAGCCACATAGGCCGTGGTCTTGGCCATGCTGTCGTTCAAGGTGTATTCTGCTTTCTGGATATTGCCGTAGGAGCGCCTGAACACGGTCGGCGGGTTTCCGGTCTGCCCTGCGGACCGGTCAATACCTTCCCGGATTTCAAAGACATACTGCTGTTTATCAAGATCCGGATAGATCCCGATGCCAAGCCCGGACATGGCCGCAAGCTCCACCAGCGCATCCAAAAGATTACCATAGGTGTTTTGGTAGGAAATCCTGTCACCGCGCCCCTGTGACGCCTCCAGCGTAAGCCCTGCGATCTGTCTGGCCGGATTCGTGCAGGATACCGCATTTTTCCGCACCAGATCCACCAGGATGTCTTCCACTGGTGCGTTGTACTCGGCATAGTCCTGTCCTGCGTCCGGAAGGATAATCCGATCAGTCAGCCACCAGAGCAGCGAAAACCCCTTGACCGTCACCGTTCCGTCATCTGCGGTCTTGATATATTTGATCACTCCGTTTTTTCGCGGATCGCTGTCCCAGATGATCAGGTTATCTACGGCGATGTAC
This sequence comes from Candidatus Paralachnospira sp. LCP21S3_A2, assembly GCF_052118925.1. Classification (NCBI taxonomy): domain Bacteria; kingdom Bacillati; phylum Bacillota; class Clostridia; genus Candidatus Paralachnospira; species Candidatus Paralachnospira sp. LCP21S3_A2. The sequence continues at coordinate 326 of NZ_JBQKGG010000004.1, read as the reverse complement.
GGAGCCATCTGCGGCAGGGTGAGTTCAAACTGGCCGTAGGTCTTCCATCGGGAGGTGTAGATCATCTCCGGTTCCTGTTCTTCTGTCAAGTACCGGAAACCTTTGAAAAATTTTACTGTGTGCGAATCCATATACTCCCTGCCACCGCCTCTCCCGGTTCTGCCTGCTGGATGTAGATATTCCGCCAGCCGGTGCCCTGCTGCCTTGCAAACCAGGCATCCCACTGCCTCTGATACTCCGCTACCATGTCCTTATACTCGGTCATGTTCTTAGGCCGGATTGCCCCGCAGACGCTCTGATCGGCACGCTCATCGGTGACTGTGATT